>DATEWL010000622.1:0-6672 GCA_035258025.1 Candidatus Acidiferrum sp.
TACTGAAGTTGATGCTGGTGGTGGCGCTGGCCTTGCTTTTCTCGTGTTACACCACGCCTTTGCTGGCCATTTTGTATACGGCGGCGCTGTACATCGCCGGACTGTTTGTGGAGGAAATCCGAACTTTTCACTTCGCTATCCCGAACCCGGCGATGGAGGCTCTGCTACGGGGACTCTCTTACTTGCTGCCGAATTTTGAAAATTTCAATGTGATGGCTGCGGCCGTACACGGACGGGAAATTCCCGGCGCCTTGATTCTGCAAAACACGGCTTACGCCGCGTTGTACAGCGGCATCGTGCTGCTCGTGGCCGCCGCCGTTTTTTCGCGCCGGAATCTGAAATGAGCGCCCAGAATTCGAAAAATTGGCTGCTGTTGATATTGCTCCCTGTGGGATTCGCGGGCGTATGGCAGCTTCAGCAGCGCATAGACGGCCAGCGAGCTGCCTTGCACCAGGAGCGCGACGAGCTGGTGCTGCGCTCCGGAAAACTGTTGAAGGCGATGAGCCTTGAATACGCGCCATTGATGGCGGACATCTACTGGACGCGCGTGGTGCAATACTACGGCGACAAACGCGAGAGACACGACCCGAATTTCGAGCTGCTGTGGCCGCTTCTGGATGTCACGACGACGCTCGATCCCAACTTGCTGGTGGCTTACCGCTTTGGCTCGACATTTTTGAGCGAGCCTTCTCCGCGCGGGGCCGGACACCCGGAGCTTGGCATCGAGCTGCTGGAGCGAGGCATTAAGGCCAATCCCGAGTACTGGCGATTTTATGAAGACCTGGGATTCGTTTACTACTTCGAGCTGAAGGATTACGCGAGAGCTTCGGCGGCGTTTGCCGAAGGAAGCAAGAATCCCGACGCACAGATTTGGATGAAAGTCATGGCCGCGAAAATCGCGGCTGAAGGCGAGTCTCTTCAGACGTCGATCTTCTTGTGGAACGAGGTCTATCAGTCGACAAAAGATCCTCAAGTGAAGGAAAACGCGCTGACGCATCTGCAGCTGCTGCGTGTCCAGCAGGACTGCAAACAGCTAGATGCACTCGCAGATGAATTTCAGAAGCGGACGGGCCGTCACCCATCGCGCTTGGTGGAACTGGTGCAAGCTGGGGTGTTGCCGCGTGTGCCGGTAGATCCGGCAGGCTACCCTTATGTTTTCGGGCCGGACGGCAAGGCGGTGCTGAATCTAGACAGCCCTCTACTCGAACAGCAGCTTCTTCACCAAGGCTCGAAGTGAACTTCTAGCACCGCTCCGATTATTCCTGAGTCTTTTCCGTTTGCTCCGTGGTGCAGAGGAGCGTCATTTGGGGGTCGATGACGAGCCTGTGCGGAGCGATTTGTGTTGCGAAGTGGAAGGAAGTCTCTGGGCCGGCAGCGACAACGGCACCGAGAAAGACGTTACGTCCCAGGCCGTTGTTGGCGTAGAGGGGGACGCTGACGATGAAAGAACGCGGCACCCCAGTCTGAAAGAGTTTTCCGCGAACGACTTCACCTTTATCGGTGTGGTGCGTGGAAAACTCCACGCGATAATGTGGGATTCCTGTTCCGCGCACCCATTGCTCGAAGAACCACTCCATGCTGCGGCCGCCTTCGAGATCCATTCCAGGCGTCATGACGGCCTCGACTTCGCGCTGCAGATCGTCGGTGGAGAACGCGCGATAGGCGTACTTTGCGGAAATCGTGCGCAGCAAGGCTACGAAACGCGCATCGGGATCCTTGGCGCCCGGCTGACGCAGCATTTCGCGAAGCATGTGAATGACCCAGGAGCCTTTGCTGTAAATCACTTCTTCGAAACCGCTGGGAGACTTTGACGAATTCAACCGGTTGCCGAGAAGCAGCGCTCCAATTTCGCCCGCAGGCGTGTCTGATCCCGGAACTTTCTCTTCGAGCTGTTTGCGGTATCGTTCAAGCCAGACGCGAAGTTCGTGCTGGGAGGGCTTTCTGCTATCCGCAAAGAGTAGCGCGAGATAATTAGCGATTGCCTCATCGATCCACTGATCGCGATAACTGGACCAGCCAACGACGTTGCCCCACCACTGATGAGCGACTTCGTGAAAGGGGACGATATCGGTAAACGCTTCCTGCCGTGTGGAAGAAAGACCTGCGCGGTTTTGTGCTTCGGGGGACAAGAAAGAAAATGTCGAAATGTAAAGCAGGCCGGGCCAGCCCTGGCCGAAGGTACCCGGTATCTGCGAGACGCTCAGCGTGCGATAAGGAAAGGGCCCGCTGAAGTTTTCATAGAAGCGAATGGAAGAGTCGATTTCCTTGCCGAGCTGCTTTAGCGCGTCGGCAGGGCTCGGGGTCGGCGGTTGCATGGCCGCGCGGCTGTTTCCGCCAGGCATGCGGAACGGAACATCGACTGACGGAAGCGAACTCGGGTCTGGTGCATCGAGACGATTGCTGAGGGCTTGCTCGAGCTGGCGGTTGGCGTAGACGTCGATCGTGCGCGTTTCGGCAGCGATGGAACTGGAAGCGTATTCGCCCAAATTAAACCCCGCGATGGCGAGCGCCTTGTCGCTTCGCCAGTGTCCCACGTGAAAATCTCCAGAGTTCTGTTCATCGAGCTTGGCGCCGGTAGCAACCAGTTTCAGATGGCGTGGCCAGCGCATGGTGAGGTAATACGAAGCGAAATCCGCTTGATCACCAAGGTGGGGATACCAGCTTTCGCGCGCGCCGACAAAGAGTACCCCGTTGCCGGCGTCTTCGATGACATTGCCGCGGTAATGAAAATGAATTGTGAGCTCCTGGTCTTTCCGCGAGGGCTGCGGGAGCACGACATGGAGATAGTCATTGCCGCGCACGCTGCGTTCCTGGAGGTTCATGCCCTCGTTCTGGAAATAGGCCAACGGCTTGCCCTGGTCGTCCGAAACGGTTTCGGCGTGGAGCGCGCGGGAAAGTTGAAAGGTCAGAACGCGTTCGCCGGAAGTTTCGGCGCGCAAATGGACGGCGGCTGTGGCGTCCAGAGAGTTATCCGGCTGGACGGTGGTATCTAGCGTGTAGTCGAGTGCGTGGAAATCGACAGAGGGAGGAGCGGAGCCGGGGACGCTGTAGGACGCCCAAACATCGTAATACATGAAGTTGCCAGATTTCCGCCGCTGACCTAGAAGGACCTGCTCTCGCCGCTGGGGATCGAAGAGGAGGTCGAACGAGCCGGTCTCGACGCCTTCGAGCGCCGCATAGAAATAGGGCTTTGGATTTTGCGAGAGGCGATCTTCGAGAATGCGCAAGGATTGGGAAGCGTTGAACTGCGCGACGAACGGGTCCGAGAGCGAAGCGAAGGCGGTGTCCAACTGCGGAACGAGATTAGCAGAGTGGAACTGGCGCAGGAGATCGTCGGCAGCGTCATCGGTGAAGCGGACGTAGGCGGTGAGGAATTCCTGGTCCAGAACGGGAGCGCCCAGAAAGTGAGCCATCTGCTGTTTCTCGACCGGTTCACGAGGGAACGCCAGAGCGTGGCCGCGGCCGGAGAAGACGAAGCCGGTGACGCGGCCGTCCATGGGAGCCAAAAAAGCGAGTTTGCCTTCTTCGAAATAGATTTCCACGTCGCCGCGACGGAGCTCGATGCGGTTGGCGGCAGAGAGCTGGTAGGTGGCCGCAGGATCGAGACGCAAGGCGTTGATGGCGTCGTAGAGTTCGTGGGGCGACTGATCGGCGGCGGAGGATACGGGCAGCGCAATGAGACACCACAAGACTAGAAGTGCCACCCCTGGCCTCATGCAAAGAGTGTAGTCACATTCGGCATTGCGGAACAAGGCCGCGAGGAGCGCGAAGGCGAGGAGGATTAGAATTAGAAAATGGGACATTCCACGTTATTTAGACGCGCTCGGATGCTGTGTGCCGTGGTGTTTTTTGCGGCGGTTGCGGCGCGAGCGGACACGATTGTTCTTAAGAACGGCCGGCGGATTGTCGCGAACAACGTAAGAGAGGAGGGCGACAAGGTTAAGTACGAGACATCCGCAGGTGAGCTGAGCCTGCCGAAGTCCATCGTTGACCATATTGAAAAGGGCGGCGGCGTGCCAATGGGGGATTCTCCCGCGGCTGCGGCCGCGAATCTGGCTATTACTCCGCCCGCGATGGGAACGATAAGCGGGGGCACGGAAATTGAGAGCGGCGCGGTGCACGACGGCGCGATTGACCGGGAGTACATCGCGAGACTGGAAGCAGCAGCCCATGCAGGCGATCAGCGCGCGAATGCGGCCGCGGCGGTCGCGCATCATGCGGCGGCACAGTTCGAGCTTTCGCGCGGTGACATGGAACGGGCGTTGGCAGACGAACGCACGGCGCTCACGTTCGCGCCGGAAGAGCCGACACTACTGATGAATGTGGCCTACTTGCATTTGCGGCGAAGCGAGTACAAGCAGTCGCTGGATTATCTGGAGCGCGCGCTGCGGGTTGCTCCGGGGAATGCCGACGTCGCGAAGCTGGCGGGCTGGGCGTATTACGGCTTGAACAAGATCGACCAGGCGGTTGCGGAATGGAAACGCGCGCTGGCTTTGCGGTCCGATCCGGAAGTGCAGGCGGCGCTCGACAAGGCGCAGCGCGACAAGCAGGAAGAGGAAAGTTACAAGGAAAACGAGAGCAGCCACTTTACGCTGCGTTACAGCGGCGCTGCGGAGCCTGCGCTGGCGCGGGACATTCTGCACACACTGGAGGCGCATTTTTCTGCGATCGAGTCCGAGCTGAATTTTGCGCCAGCGGATTCCATCGGCGTGGTCCTCTACACGCAACAGGCATTTGCGGACATTACTCGTGCGCCCGGCTGGGTGGGCGCGCTGAACGACGGGCGCATTCGCGTGCCCGTGCAGGGATTGAGCGGCGTGACGCCTGAGCTATCGCGCGTGCTGAAGCATGAGCTAACGCATAGTTTTGTGGGGCAGAAGACGCGAGGCCACGCGCCGACGTGGATCCAGGAGGGTTTGGCGCAGTGGATGGAAGGGAAACGCAGCGGCGATAATGCCGTAGTTCTTGCGCAAGTTTTTCAAGATGGGCACGCGCCTTCCCTGGGTCAACTGGAAGGTTCGTGGATGGGATTGCAGAGCGATGCGGCTGGTTATGCGTACGCTTGGGCGCTTGCGAATATTGAATATATCGTGCAGACCGACGGCATGGGCGACGTGGAGCGGATCCTCGAACGCATCGGCGGCGGAAGTTCAACGGAAGCAGCGCTGCGCGAAGTGCTGCACAGCGATTACAGCGATTTGATGCAGTCCACGGCGGAATATCTGCGCAAGAACTACGGGCGCTAGCTCAAAGTTAATTTATCTGTCTGCCGGTCAAATTCTCCGTCTTCGCGATATTTCCTGCGAAGGAATGCAGGTGCAAATTTGCTCCAGCTGGGAAAGCGTCCGCGGATCGCGACATAAAGTCCGGGCATTCCGAATGTAATCAGACCTTCGAGGGGACCTTCCAGCGCGGTGAGCCAACTCCAATGAAAGTGGCCGTCGAATGGAGTTCGAGACATCTTGGCCAATTGTTCCACCAAGCCGAAAGCATAGATGCCGAATACGGTCGCGCCGATCACGCGAAGCGCGGGTGTTCGGGCAACGGTGGAGAAACATGCGAGAGACATGAGCAAACAGAATCCCGCGCAGCACCAGAGAAAAAGAGGCTCCGGGGAATTGGACACGGCCATCGCGAAGGCAGCCGCAAACAAAAGCGAAAAGCAGCCAAGGATCCAGCGGGCAGTTCGGCTCATGATTCTATCTTACCGAGCGTTTTCGGTCCGCGGGCCTGCCGGTAGCTAAGTACTAAGCCATGAGAAGGGCGGCGAGCAGAGCGGCACGGGCGGGCATGGCGTTGACGAGGATGTACTCGTTCGCGGAGTGAGCGCCATGGCCGACGGCGCCGAGTCCGTCTAGCGTGGGGGCACCGACTGCCGCAGTGAGATTGCCGTCAGAGCCGCCACCTGCCGTGCATTCTCCGAGAGACAAACCCATCTGCGTGGCGAAAGCTTTGGCTTTCGTGAAAAGCGCGGCGCTGGATTTGCGTTCGAGCGGGGCGCGATTGAAGCCACCGCGAATTTCAAGCTTGGCACCGGGAAGAATAGGACGGAGCGCGTGCAGGCGGCGCTCGATGCGGCGCATGTCCTTGACACGCAACGCGCGGAGATCGAGGACGGCGCGGGCGCTTTCGGCAATGACATTTACGCGCGTGCCTCCCTCGATGACGTCAGCGTTGACGGTCACGCCGCGGCGAAGATCGTTCCACTTTTGAACATTGAGGAGTTGCCGCGAAAGCTCGTGAATCGCGTTGACGCCTTCCTGCGGCGCGAGGCCCGCGTGAGAAGCGCGTCCAGAGACGATGAGCTCAGCTTCACCAACGCCTTTGCGAGCGGTCTTGATCAAGCCTTTTGGTCCGAGCGAAGGCTCCAGCACAAAGACGGCGTCGCTGCGGCGGGCTTCTGTTTCGATGAGTTTTCGCGAGGCATCACTGCCAATCTCTTCGTCAGAGGTCCAGAGAAAAACCAAACGGTGGCGCAGCGGGGCTTTCGTTTGCTGCAGAGTTTCGAGAGCGAAGAGGGCCTGCGTAAGGCCGGCCTTCATATCGAAGATGCCGGGTCCATAGGCTTTTCCGCCAGAAAGGCGGAAAGGCATCTTGACGAGAGCGCCCGAGGAATAGACCGTGTCGTAGTGGCCGAGCACGAGGAATTGACCCGCGGCCCGCGATTTCTCG
>DATEWL010000623.1:0-5348 GCA_035258025.1 Candidatus Acidiferrum sp.
CTTCGCATCGGCGCTCTGCGCCCCCTTGCGGTTTATCACCTCTTGAAACTGTTCCTTCGCTTCCGTCCAGCGTTCGTCTTTCAGGGCCTGCACGGCGGTGTCGTAAGTCTTCTGGTCGGTCCCCGATTGCCGTATTTTGCCCAGATAATTTTCCGCCTGCGGTTTAAGAGTAGAACCGGCGATGTTTAGATCCATAACCGCGCGAAATTCCTTGCGAGCTTTCTCAAAATCCTTCGCCTGATAGAGCGTCACGCCCTGATTGAAGTGATCCTGCTCTTGCTTCTGGACATCGGTCGCGCTCAATCCCGCTTTCGCCGTTTCCAAATCCCGCGTAGCGTCATCGAAGTGCCACAAATTCATTTGAATCACGTCCTGAAAAGCTTGTTGAGCGCCCGCATAGTCTTTCTTGTCCTTCAGCAGCGTCTCGGCGTCATCAAATCGCTTTTGTTCTTCCGTACGCTTCTGCTCGATTTGATTGACTTGATTTACGGCGTCGGCTTGCAGCGGACTCTTGCTTTTGGCGAGTCCCTGCCAAATCTGTTCGGATTGATCGAACTGTCGGTTCTGCCAAAGCTCTGCGGCTTGCTGCTTCAACTTCAAATCACTGTCCGACGGAGTTCCTCCATTTGTCTTGTGCGGCCACAGCGCCACGGCGAGAAGCACCACCACCACAAGGCCGATACCTGCGAGCACAGGCGGCCGCCGCAGGATTGGCAGAATTTGTCCCATAACATCGCTGCCAGGTTTGGGCTGAGGTGCAGTAACTCGTGGCGCAGCCGCCGCGACGCTTCCACTCGGGCGCGGCTCCGCTGGCATGCCAGTCGCTGCAGCGGCCTGCCGCGCAGCAGGGCCCGCAATTACCGTCGCGTCAGGAGCAACAGCTTCCGCCCTTCGCGCACCAGTTTCTTTACCCACAGAATCCGAGCGCTTTGGAACCGCTCCATCTTTCTTTGCCCCCGGCTTCTCTCCCGTACCAATAACCTTTGTAGCGGAGAATCCCGCCGCTGGGATATTTTGTGCGGATTCACTTACTTGGGTTAGATCACTCGCCGGCTTGGCAGCTGCAGTCTTGTCTTTTTTCGCAGTTCCCGCCGGCTTTTGCACCACTGTCTTCGCAGCGGAATACATCTGTGTTGCCGCCGGTTGTTGCCCGCTGGCAAGATTCGTAATTTTTCCCTTAAGCTCTTGCATCCGCGGATCGGAGGCCTGAAATATCTGCGTGGCCATCACTTCGTTGAACATCTGCGTGGCGCCCGCGTGATCGCCTTTGTTCACCAGTGCTTGCACCGCGCTGACTTTCTTTTCTGCCTCATCTTTCTTTTTCCGCTTTTCTTCCGCTCCTTGCAGCAATTGCGTCACATTCGGGTCCGGCCCCATGGACTCCATGGTCTGCTGGGCCAAATCAATGGCATCCGTGATCTTGTCTTGATTGATCTTGCTGTTGATTTCGCGCACGCGCCGCTGCATCTCGTTGCGGGCTCTCTCGCGGTCGTCCTGCTCTTTCTTCAGTGCCTCTGCTTCCGCGGCCAGTTTGCGGAAAGCATCTTGTTTCGGGAATTCCTCGATTGCCAGCCGCGCGGTGTCCAGAGCCTCGCCGTAGCGTTCGCACATCAGGAAGCCTTGGATCTGTTTTTCCCGCTCTTCTTCCTTCCGCTTCTGCTCTTGTTGCGCCACTTCGCCGCGGGCGTAATTCACCAATTCCTTTAATTCATATTCCTGTGGATACTCCTGCAAGAGTGGTTCGCCCTTGATTACCACCTGCTTGAACTTGCCTGCTCCCAGCAGACCGCGCAGTGCGGTGACTTCCGAGTCCAGCCGCTTCTGCCGTTTCTGTTCCTGTTCCTCCTGCAAAGCCAGGTTTTGCAGATTCTTTACGGCCGTGTCCTGCGGGTGTTCCGCGACTAAAACATCCAATATTTTTCGTGCTTCAGCAAAATTCTGCTGCCCCAGAAGCCTGCGCACTTCCGCCATCTGGCGTTGTTTCTGAAGTTCCGCCTGGTCCGTCTTGGCCGATTCCTGTAGTTTTTTCAGTTCCGGGTCATTCGGAAATTCCTGCAAAGCTGCCGTTATGACCGTGAGGCACTCGTCGTAATTGAGTTCGGTCCAAAGCGTCCGCGCCCGGTGCAGGATTTCACCCAACTTCTTTCGCTTTTCCCGCCGACCCCGCTCTTCTTCAATCTGTTTCTTGAGCTCGTGCACCTGAAGGTTGGACTCGTCCAGCTCAACCGCCTGTCCCAATGCAGCCGCCGCCTCGGTCAACGCCCCTTCCGCCAACCGCTGCTTGGTCAATTTCAGTTTCTGCTCCAACTGCTGCACTTTCGCGGCTGCCGCATCTACTTCCGCCAGTAGTTTGTGCGCAGGCTCATGTTTCGAATCCAGCCCCAGCGCCGCTTGCGCTTCCGCTTTCGCCTCGCGCAGTTGACCCGCTTTCAAATATCCTGCGCCTCGGCTCAAGTGTTCCTGCAGCCTCGGCTGAATCTCTGACCGGCGAAGCTCCACGGACACTTTCTCCAACATGCTCTTCGCCTGCGAGTTCCCCACGTCGATGTGCAAGGCTTTGCGGAGGAGCGCATGCGCGCGCTGCAGATCTTTTGCCACCACCAGCTCTTGGCAATCCGCCAGCAACCCCGAAACGGTGGCCTGTTGCGCGGCTTTCCAGATCGGTTCGATCGCATGGAGCAAGTCCTCCATCGACTGGAAGCGGTCGTCGCTCTTCTTTTCCAGCATTTTGTTGACGATCTGGGCCAGTTCTTCGGTGCACTCTGGCGATTGCCCCATCAGGTCTTCGGGCTTCTCGTAGATGATGTGGAACATCAGCTCGGCTTCGCTGTCCCCCGTAAACGGCCGTTTGAACGCCAGCAGTTCGTAGAGCGACACGCCCACTGCCCAAATGTCGGACCGCGCATCCGCTCTCTCGCCTTTGTACAACTGCGGCGACATGTACGCGCGCGAACCAATCATCATGTTCGGTTGCGTCATCGACATGTCCGTGAGCCGCGCGATCCCGAAGTCCACCACCTTTACAACGCCTTCCTTGGTGACCATGATGTTCGCCGGCTTCACGTCGCGATGCACCACATTGTGCTGGTGCGCATACGCGAGCGCGTCACACACGCGCACGATGTATCCAAGCTTGACGGACAGAGGAAGTACAGGGCGCTGCTCAATGATCCGATCCAGGCTCTCCCCTTCGAGATACTCCATGGCGATGAACGGAGTATTTTTCTCGTGTCCCAATTCATAAATCGTCACGATGTTGGGATGTTGGAGAGCGCCGGCAGAACGCGCTTCCTGATAAAAACGGTCCAGCAGATTCGACTGTGCGCTGGGGCCACCGGTGATGGTCTTTAGGGCGACTAAACGGTCAATGAGCGGATCACGGGCTTTGTAGACCGCGCCCATAGCTCCGCGGCCGATCTCGGCGATGATCTCGTATTTGCCTAAAAGCTGCACACCCACACCCCTGTCGGCATGATGGTAACAAAACTAGGGCCAAACCACTCGTCCCGTAAGAGTACGAATGCGCTATTTTGCAGGTACTGGGAGGTCTTCCTAAATTGCCTCCAGTTTAAGGCCTCTCCGCCCCGCAAACCATTGAAAACAAGACAGAAAATGGCTAGTGGCGAAAACTCTGGGGTCCCAGAAACTCGTCGCCCCGCTAATACCCTCCGCAAATGCAGCTGGGTTTTAGAGCCCATGAAAACCTCTAAGCACCTCGGGAGACTCCCTATTGGTTCCGAAATTGTCACAGCTTTTTCACACCGGGCTGGGGTCAGCATGCTCCTCAATCTACCTAATATTACAAGGGATTGGACGGAAATTGTCAGGTTGCTGTGTTGGCCTTTGCCACAAGCAGAATAGCCAGCAAGTAGAAAAGGAACATCAGCGCCAGATAGGTTTTCGCCTGCGGCTTCGCTCCCTGAAATTCCTTCCACGCCAGCACTCCCCATAATGCGGCAACCATCGGCGCCGACTGCCCGATGGCATACGAGATGGCCACTCCCGTGAAACTTGCCGCCACCAAATTGAACACCGTCCCCGTTCCCCAAATCGCTCCGCCCAGCAAGCCGAGCACGTGGCCCGAAGCTGGCCCGCGAAAATATTCGCCGAAGTTCACCGGCTCGCCGACCAGCGGCTTCTTCATGAAATAAATGTTCCAGATGAAGCAAGACAACAGCGCGCCAAGCGTCAGAAAAACGCTTACGCTATACGGTCCCAAGGTTTTTCCGTGGCTCATCGCGTGCGCAACAAATGGAGACCACAACCCCATCAGCACGCCCGAAACGATGCAAGTCGTGATGCTTTTCTTCGATGTCGAACTTGGCACCCTCGCAAGACTTCCGTAAGCCTTCCCATCCATGATCACGGCGATAACGGCGCAAGCCACTCCAATCGCGAGCAAACCGGCATTCCCCTTCGGCTGCTGCAGATAACTCGTTATGACTCCCACCACCAGCGCGATTCCGATCGAAACCGGAAAAGCGATCGCAAGCCCGGCCATGTCAATCGCCGCAACCAACAGCAGATTGGCCAAATTAAAAACCGCTCCGCCGATGAGCGTATAAACAATGTTCGAACCATCCGCCGCCCGCACGTTATTCAGAAAGCTGGACGCATCATTCGAAGTGCTCCCCATCGTAAAAGCCAGAACAACCGAAATGAGAAAAATCCCAATAGCGTAGTCCCAATAAAAAAGCTCGAACCTGTAGTTCTTCACTCCCTTGAACGTATTCGCCCACGAGCCCCAACAAATAGCCGTAGTGATCATCATCATCAGCGCAATTTCCAGACTATGCGGCGTGTACATTCTTTAGCGGCTCCAAACTCGAATATTTGCCTTACCCTGTATGCGATCGAACGGCTTCGTCTTATTTTGGCTCGCTGGTGCTTATATGCGTGGCGGCACACCCTGTCAAGCCGCATTTGCTTGTCGGGGCGCAAATGCAGTGCACACGACTCCACAAATTTCTGCTTTAGCCATTGAACTCTTTTCCACCACTTCCGCTATAATCCGCCACTATGCCCAAGCAATCCTTTATCGCTGTTGTAGGCAGCGCCAACGTGGACCTCACCACGTTCAATGATGTCTTCCCGCGCCCCGGCGAAACCATCTTCGGCAAAAGTTTTGACCTCGGCTTCGGCGGCAAAGGCGCGAACCAAGCGGTGGCCGCTCGGTTGTGTGGCGCGTCCGTCGCCATGGTCGCAAAAGTCGGCAGCGACCTCTTCGGCCCGGCGACCATCAAAAATTTTCAGTCGCAAGGCATCGACGCCAGCCACGTCCGCATCGCGGAAGGAGTCTCAAGTGGCGTCGCGCCAATTTTTGTCGAGCCGGGCGGCCAAAACCGCAT
>DATEWL010000624.1:0-2727 GCA_035258025.1 Candidatus Acidiferrum sp.
CAGCAGCTCCGCATCTCCGACGCCTCAGTCACCGAACGCGATCGCGAAGAGCTTCGCCAGGAGCAGGAAGGCACGCAGGAGGGCGGCCAGATGCCGCTCACGCGCGTCAGCCCGCGCTGGCTTTCGGACACCTCTGACAAACTCTACTTCACCAGCACCAATCGCGATTTTCGCAAGGTTGACGTCTGTGTCGCCGACACAGCAACCGGCGCTTCAAAAACGCTCATCGAAGAGCGCTCCAACGTCTGGCTCAGCACCAAGCCGCTCCGCCTCACCGGCAACGGCCAGGAACTCATCTGGTGGTCCGAGCGCGACGGCTGGGGCCATTTCTACCTCTTCGACGCCACCGGCAAACTCAAAAATCAAATCACTTCCGGCGAGTACGTCACCGACCAAATCATTTCTCTCGATGAAAAGTCCCGCACTCTCTACTTCACCGCCAACGGCCGCGAGCACAACGAAGATCCCTACTACACGCATCTCTATCGCATCGGTCTGGATGGCACTGGCCTGCAGCCACTAACTCCCGGCAATTTTTCTCACGCCGTCAGCGCGCCAGACTCCGGCAAATATTTTGCCGACACCTATTCCCGCGTCGACACCGCTCCAAAGTCCACGCTCGTCGACGCACAGGGAGCCCAGCTCGTCGACCTCGAAACCACCGACGTCTCTCAACTCCTCGAAGCCGGCTTCAAATTTCCCGAAGTCTTCAAAGTCAAAGCCGAAGATGGCATCACCGACCTCTACGGCGTCCTATACAAGCCCTTCGACTTCGATCCCGCTCGCAAATATCCGCTAATCGAGTTTGTCTACCCCGGCCCGCAAACCGAAAGCGTGAACAAAACTTTCTCACCCAAGGGTCCTAACGTCCCGCTCTCCCAACTCGGTTTCATCGTCATCGAAGTCGGCGCCCGCGGCGGAAGTCCTCAGCGCGATAAATGGTATGACAGCTACGGCTACGGCAATCTTCGCGACTACGGCCTCGCCGACAAAAAAGTCGCTGCCGAGCGTCTCGCCGCCATCCACCCGTACATCGATCTCTCGCGCGTCGGCATGTGGGGCCACTCCGGCGGCGGCTTCATGACCGCCGCCGCTCTCCTCCAATATCCCGATTTCTACAAAGCCGGCTGGTCCGAATCCGGCAATCACGATAACAACGTCTACAATCGCGACTGGAGCGAAAAATACCACGGCGTCCGTGAAGAAATGCTCAAAGACGGCACCGAAAAATTCATCTACGAAATCGACAAAAATTCCGACCTCGCCAAAAATCTAAAAGGCCACCTCATGCTCACCACCGGTGACATGGACGAAAACGTGAGCATGGTCAACACCATGCGCGTCGCCAACGCCCTCATCAAAGCCGACAAGCGCTTCGAAATCCAAATCTATCCCGGCATGCGCCATTCCTATATGCCCATTGTCAGTTATGTCGATATGGCCCGCGGCGATTTCTTCGCTCACTGGCTCCTCGGCTCCTTCGACACCCGCGCCGACATCATCGAACTCCAAAACCAAAAACAAGCCACCCCCAGCAAGAAATTCAAGGAGTAGCTTTCATCTTTCCTTGAAGACGTTCTTGGCGTAAACTCCAGCCACTACTCCCGCTGGTGGTGTTCTTTGTCTGCTTACCTGCCCAACTATCACTACTCCTATCTCGTTGGAGTGCTCATTTTCTGGGTAGCCTGGATCCTCTGCTCCATCTTCGGCAAGCAGTACCGATCCCAGATTCGCTGGGGCACTCTCATCGCCACGCCCAAGGCCCTCACCAGCATTCTGTTTGTTCCCCAATATTGGACGCCCCCGTCGCTCTTCAACCTCGACCAAAAAATCCGCGTCGGCATCGAAGATTTTCTCTGGGCCGCGGCAGTAGGCGGCATCGCTTCCGTGGTCGGTGAACTCCTTCTCAAAGAAGGACTGGCAACGATGCGAAGCCAAGCGCGCAAGCGGCACTACGCACCTTTCGTCGTGATCGCCGTGATTTTCATCTCGCTAGAGCTTTGGCATCCACACAAAACCATGTACAACACCATCATCGCCTTCGCCGCAGGCGTTGTGGTCATCGCTTTCCTCCGCGGTGATTTGGTCCCGCTCATGCTCATCAGCGCCCTGAGTTTCACCGCCTTGTACTTTTTCCTGTTCCTCTGCCTTCTCTTCCTCTATCCCGATTTCGTTCATCGCTTCTACAACATCCCCAATCTCCTCGGCATCTACGTCCTCGGCGTCCCCATTGAAGAACTCCTCTTCGCCGCAACCGGAGGCGCGATCTGGAGCGTCGCCTACGAATACGTCCAAGGCTACCGCCTCTCCCCCGAGTCCCAACCCTGAGAGGTTTACGTCTTCTCGAAAAAAGCAACCTCACTGCGCAACGGGCTTTTTCTCCCCATCTATTTCTGCTCCACCTGCCTGCCTCATCCCGCCAGACATCTCCTCTAATTGTGCAAAAGTGTACAGCGCGTATCGTGGTGAGCCTTTAGGATGCGCCCGTGGATGGTCAGCCGGCGCCTAGTGGGGTTTCTTCATCGGTGACACGCGATTCTACAAGAGCCAGCCGTTCCGATCCGCCCGCATACAGGAATATGGTTAGATCATCAGCCACGTCCACGCCTTTGTCCTGTATTCGCTAAGCGCCTGCGCGACACGATGCGCGATTCGGCGCCTATGTTTCTGTCGCATCACAAAGTTGCCGGCTAAGACCTATGACAAACGCAGTGCCGCCGCCCCACA
>DATEWL010000625.1:0-2150 GCA_035258025.1 Candidatus Acidiferrum sp.
CCACCCGCCGCTTTCTTCAACAATTCGATTTCCTTCCCCGTCAAAGCCCGAAACCTCCCCGGCTCCAAATCCAAAACCAAAGGCCCCATCCTTACTCGCCGAATCTTCTCCACCAAGTGTCCCACCTTCTCAAACATTCGCCGAATCTGCCGGTTCCGCCCCTCAATCAAAACGACCTCGTACCACGGATTCTCGCCGTCCTCGAACAACCGTATTTTCGCCGGCGAAGTTTTCACCTTCCTCCCATCCTCCAACTCAATCACAATCCCCGCCCGCAACCGCTCAATCCTCTTCTCATCCGGCTTCCCGCTCACCTTCACCAAATACGTCTTCGGCATGTGCGACCCGGCCTTCATCATTCGCGCCGCCAAGGCCCCGTCATTCGTCATCAAAAGCAATCCCTCGCTGGCATAGTCCAGCCGTCCCACCGGATAAACTCTCCCAACACTCTTCCCCAAAATCTGCACCACCGTCGGCCGCCCCTCGGGATCGCTCACCGTCGTCACATACCCCTTCGGCTTGTTCAACATAAAATAAAGCAGCTTCTCCGGCTTCTCGATCGCGTTTCCGTCCACATAAATCGCATCTTTTTCCAGGTCCGCCTTGGTTCCCAACTCGCGCACAACTTGGCCATTCAGCGTCACGCGCCCGGCCAAAATAATCTCTTCCGCCTTGCGCCGCGAAGCCACCCCGCAAGCCGCAATTATTTTCTGAAGTCTCTCTGTCGCCATGGTCAACTGTTCGTAAAAACGCGCGAGTCACCTCGCACGCGGGTCCTACTCGGCAATCTGCGCTACTTTCGCGATGTCCTCGCCAGCCGCCAGCAAAAACTCATTTTTCGCACCACCAAGGCGGCTCGCGCGATATGTCCTGTACTCTTCGCTTTCATAAAAAGCCATCGCCTTCTCTTTCGAGGGCCATTCGAGGATCACAAGAAGCTGCGGAAGCGCGCGTCCGCCTTCGATCTTTTCCAGCGTTGACGTACGCGCCAGATACCGGCCGCCCCGCTGTTCAACCAACTTAGTCACATTCTGAACGTAAGCAGGCACCCAGCTTGGGTCAATTGCTTCCAATTCTACGATGCAGTAATACTTCATGTGGGATCCTCGGACGCGAACTGGGCGCAATCCTCAAATCTAATCTTAAGATACGCCTGTATCTAATATCGACTTCTGCATGGGGGCGAGACGGTCCAAATTGGAGCGCTCCTTCTTCAGTCTCTCGATTTTCTCTCTCTTCTTTGCGAACTCTGGGTCCTTTGTGGCCTCGGCGTAAAATCCCTCTTTCCTTCATCCATACGCTCTTGATCTTTCTTCCCTGGCGCAGCGCTCTTCCGCAAAGCCTCCACTTCCTTCGGGCCCAGCAACCGGTATCTCCCCCGCGGCAATCCCTCTACCGTAAGCGAGCCCAATCCGATCCTCATCAACTTCTCCACCGGATGCATTTCCTTCATCAACAACCGCCGCAGCTCATCCTTCTTCGAATCCCGCATCCGCACCTCATACCAAAAATTCGCCGCTCGCCCTCGCGTAGCGTCCGGCTGCCGCACCGTCTTCATCTTCAACCCAACTTCTTTTCCAATCCGGTCCAAGTCCGCCAAAGTCAGCATCCCCTTCACTTTGACGTGATACACCTGCTCGATCTGCGCCCAATTCTTCAACATCTCCGCCGCCAAATCCCCGTCGTTCGTCAAAAACACCAGCCCCGAAGCCGCATACTCCAAATTCCCCACCGGAAACACCCGCTCCGGCAATCCTCGCAAACAATTCCGCAAAGTCTTCCGCCCCTCCGGATCAGCCATCGCCGAAACCACTTCCGGCGGCTTATGCAAAGCCAAATAAATATTCCGCTGCGCCACCGTCCCAACGGTCCGCCCGGCCGCAACAATCTTGTCGGTCGCCGGATCGGCCTTTGTCCCCAACTCCCGCACCACAACGCCGTTGACGCGCACCTGCCCGCTCAAAATGAGCTGCTCCGCGTGCCTCCGCGAAGCAATCCCCGCCCGCCCAATAATCTTCTGCAATCTCTCTTGCATGTTGTCTCTGTTTGCCTTGGCTTGCCCTGTCTCGTAGGGGCACGGCACGCCGTGCCCGTCTTCCGGTGAGATCTACTCTCCTGCAGCGGTCGACTTCACCACTGGAAGTGGCGGG
>DATEWL010000626.1:0-2229 GCA_035258025.1 Candidatus Acidiferrum sp.
TTCTTCTGAATCTGAAGACCGCGCCCATATACGTGGAGCTGCACGCCACTCGCTTTCTCCAGCGCTTTCGCAAAAGTAGCATCCGCCTCCTGCTTCTTTCCCATCGCCGCCAGAATCTGCGATTTCGTCAGAAGATTCTCAAACCTCTCTTCGTTCAGAATCGAAGTTTCTTCCCACTTCAATCCCTGCTCGAGGCTGCAGTTGCCGTCCAGGCACCACATCGCCGCCTCGTCATAGCCTGCCCACGAAAATCCTCCCGTGTTACGCAGTTGATTGCGAATACTGCGCTCGGTAATTGCTTTTACATCCACGGAAATGTGAAATGGAACCGCCACCTTGTCCCAACGCAGTGTCGCCGCCGCCGACTCCGGCTTGATGTCGTCGAACGTATACGTCAGTGCTTCGCGAAACTCCGCCGCCTGAGGCTTCACGTCCACGCGCAAAGCATCTTCTTTTTCGTCGTAGCTAAAACTCCCCCACGATGTCGAATTCTTCGAAAAAATAATCGTCCAGTGATCCGCGTTCGGAATCAGATGCAAACCATACGTGCCCGCCGCCAGTGGTTTCCCTTCCACAGAAACATCATCCGCAAACGTAATCGTCGTGTTTTCGTTGGCTCCGGCGCGCCACACCTTGCCGTACGGTATTGTCTTTCCCCATATCTCTCGTCCGCCTACAGAAGGCTCGTGATAGACGATCGTGATATCCGTCAACCCAATCCGTTGTATCACCACCGCACGCTGGCTCAGCGTCGGCAAATTCAACTCAGTCGCCTGGTTGCCATTTTTAAATTGCGCGTCCACCCGGCCCGCCAGGCATCCGATTCCAACCATCAGTCCCAAAAATATTCCACACGCTTTACGCATGAGCACACCCCTCCGTTGTTCTCTAGCGAACGAAATGAGTCGAAGCAAGGCTAACGCTTCGCCTTCTCACCCCATTTGAGATAGACGCCGCGCTGCCTAATGAGTGAGCACGTTTTGCGGAGCCCGCGATAGCTGCCTAAGGCTTCGTCGGTTCGGTGGGTTGTGTCGGCGGGGCCGCGGGCGTCGGCTTGTAAACGGTCGTTGGTCTCGCCGGCTGATACGTTACCTTCACTTCTTTTTTCTTCGGCTTCTTTTTCTCTCGGCTTCTTACATCTCGATTGCCCATCGCTTTGTCCTCTCCAAGTTGATCTCTGCCACCGCGGAATAGTTTACCTGACACGGCGCGCAAGTGTCTCCGCCAACCAGGCCGCAGCAACAACCTAAGCCAGTAGGTCGCCGAGACATTCGCCACAGTAATGTCCGGACCGCCCGATTGGTGGTAGGCTAATGCAAGTGGCGGCTGTGACTACTGTTGCAGTCGCAGTTTAGGATTTGACGGTGACATCATGAAGCGCCTGGCCCTCGCGGTAGCAATAGTTGCGATTTCCCTCTCTGCTCGTACGAATGCACAAACACCCGAATCTACTTCCGTAAACACTTCCTCCGAGGGACGAGTTACGGAATGGGTGTATGGAGAGCGCATCCCCGCGGTGCGCGGCCTGCCGTTTTCCGCGAAGGTGGAATTGGAGACAGTGAGCCAGCTCCAAGACGGCACGTTGATCACTCACAAAACCTACAATTTGGACGCTCGCGATTCGGCGGGACGCACCCACAACGAGATGCGCAATTGGATCACCGCTGAGGGGGAAGAACCGAAGCTCACTCGCGTCGAGTTGTACGATCCCGCGACAAGAACGAGAACGGATCTGTTTCCGTTGACCAAGCTGGCCAGACAGTGGGTGGTTGCTGCGGCGGCACAAGCAACTCCAGTTGCGGCAACAGCGAAGCCGGAGACGACGCGCGAAGAGATTGGCACCGACACAATAGAAGGTCTCCCCGTCAAGGGCACGCGAGTGACGCAAACCTACGCGACCGGAGCGCTTGGCAATGACCGCCCGCTTACCATTGTGACCGAGTATTGGTTTGCCGCCGAACTGAGGCTCAATTTGCTGACCAAGCGCACGGATCCTCGCTACGGCGTGCAGACCGTGCGCGTGACCGAGCTGCAGAGGCAGGAGCCGGACGCCGCGCTCTTTGCCATCGGCGACGAATACAAAGTCGTGAACGAAGCAGGGCCAACGCAGGTTGCACAAGGTCCGGGCGCAACGGATGAAAGGGCATCCGCTGAAAAAGTCGCGGCGAGTACTGCGGGAGCATCCGGTGGAGCTTTGGCTGGAATCGCGCGTCCCGGAGTGGCTGGAGT
>DATEWL010000627.1:0-2074 GCA_035258025.1 Candidatus Acidiferrum sp.
CGACGACCGCGAGCTCGAGGACATGCCGCGGTATCAATTTGTCACGAATTTTTACCAGGGATTTGGACTTTCATTCATCGCCGTGCTTTCGCAGGATGTGCCGAGCGACCTGACCGATCAGCAGCTCGCGAGCATCAACGCAGAACCAGCAATTCTTGAATCAGCAGCAGCAAACCGGCAATCTCGTAAGCTCGCAGTATCAGAGCATATTGAATAATCCCGGCCTCAGCCCCGCGCAGCAGGCCGCCGTCACGTCGCAGTCGCAAGGCTCGATCGCCAGCGCTTTCGATTCGCTGCAACAATCCGCGGCGAACCGCGTCGCTGCCACCCGCAACTCCGCTGGCTTCAGCGAACTGGCCGACGATCTCGCACGCCAAAAGGCCGTCGCGGAAGGGAATCAGGCCCAGCAAAACCAGCTCGCCTTCGCCAACACCGCTTATCAGCACCAATTGTCTGCTCTGCAAGGCCTTTCCGGCCTTTATGGCGTGGACTCCAACCTCCTCGGCCGTACGCTCGGCATTCCGTCGCAGTTGTTGAACGTCCGCGCCAATGCAGGCCGCAGCGGTCAGGGATTCTTCACATCGCTGGGCTCCGGCCTGGGTGCCACTCTCGGCGCCTTGCCGAGCACGTTGTTCTAGCCGGTCATCCGCGATTGATTGAGGAACCCCATGCCTATCCATTGGTCAGCGGTTGTCGCCGCTCTCGTTCCCGTAGGAGTGCAGTTCGTCCTATTCCTTCGCTGGCTGCACCGCCGCATGCGCAACGATGAAATTGTGCGAGCGTTCGTGCGCGACATCGCCACAAACCATTTACCGCACATCTACGCCGCGCTGCATGCCATTGCGCGCAAGCAGGGAATTGATGCGTCCGAGCCGCCCATGGTGCGTTTCGTAGAGCTCCACGGGCACAGGCACCGCGACTGAGCCCTTGTTATCACTCACGTAGGTACAACTCGTAGGCCAATCCATGACTTCCTCGCCTCAACTCGTCGCGCTGGCTCGCAAGGCGGCCGCCGCTCAATCGCTCGACCCGGCACTGGTCTGCGCGGTTGTCGAACAAGAATCGGCCTGGAACCCCTGGGCGATGCGTTACGAGCCGGCATTCTTCGCCAAATACGTCGCCCATCTTTTCACCAACAACAAGATCACCGCATCCGAAGCCTACGCCCGCGGCTTTTCTTGGGGCCTGATGCAAGTATTGGGTCAGGTCGCCCGAGAAATGGGTTTCGACGGAACGTTTCTCTCCGCCACCTGCGATCCCGAACAAGGCCTGGCGATCGGCTGCAAACTGCTGCGAAAAAAACTCGACGGCATGGACGGCGACACCACTCGCGGCCTCCTCGCCTGGAACGGCGGCGGAAATCCCGCTTACCCGGCGCAAGTCCTCGCCCGTCGCACTCATTACCTGTAACTGCGCCGAATACATGTAGCTCGGGGCATCAGCCTTGAGGGTTTTCTCTTTGTGTGAAGCGCCGGACGACCCAGCCAAGCCCGAAAAAGAAAGCGCCAGTGGCAAACACAGGCAAGCGTGGAGGATTGTTCCAAGTCTGATCAAAGTCTATGCCGAAATTCAAGAGCGGCCACAACAAAAGTCCGCCCGTGCCGAAGTCCTGTACGACCTGCGCCACTTGCGCTGGGACCGAGAGTAGCTTCTTGTGCTTTACGGAAGCTGCCAGTTCCACAAGCTCCGAATGCGAGAGACCGATGCCCTCTGAAGATGGCCGCAGCAGAAAGATTCCCTTGCCCAGGAGCGTCAAGCCGCCAAGTGCGAAGACGAGTGGAACCGGTGTGAACTTGCTCTCAGCGGCCGAGAATATCCAGAAACAGCCGGCTCCTGCAGCAAGGATCAAATAAATAGCAGCGCGGCGCGGATGGTATTCCAGGTCACCCGCAAAATTCTCCAGAAAGAATTCACGAAGATTCACGCGAGAGATCGCCTCGCGCAGAGCCTACTACGCTACAACCGTGGAGTCATCCATGCTTTCGCGAATCTGGCTAAAGCTCGCAGAGATTCTCGTCCCCGTTCTCCTGGCCATCACCATCTTCGTATCCTGGCAAGCCGACCGCCGCGACCG
>DATEWL010000628.1:0-4561 GCA_035258025.1 Candidatus Acidiferrum sp.
GCCGGCTGAATCGTGGGTGGCGCGTAGTTTTTTTCGCTCACCTGAATGAGCAGCCCTTGCTGCCCGTCGCGTTCCATAATCCGGTAACCCACCGTGTCATACCGGCCCACGCCCGTGAGCCGTGTCAGCGCGCGATCGAGCTTGTCTGTGTCCAGCGGCTTGCCCGCCAGCGGTTGCAGGTAATGCTCGATGTTCTCCGTCTGTTGCGCGGTGTCCGCTCCTTGCACCTTGATAAATTGCGGCACGGGCGCTAGCGTTTTTTTCCGTGCCTCGCGATCCCGCACGTACGCCTGCCATTCGGCATCGCCGAGCGCGAATTTATCCAGCAATTGCGATTTCCCGTTGGCAGTCTCGTAACCTTTCCGCATGATCGCTTCGTTCTTTTTGTAATCCGTCGAGCTGTATCCAGCAAGAGGCACGCTGACCACGGCGTCGGCGCGCGCAAGGCCGCGCACTTCGCTTTCCGCAACCACCACTCGGACCGACTGTTGCAGCACGGTGAAAAGAGACCTGATGTCCGCCGCTTCCACGGGTTTCGTATCCAAGTGCACCGCGATCAC
The DNA here is from genome assembly GCA_035258025.1 of Candidatus Acidiferrum sp. Classification (GTDB taxonomy): domain Bacteria; phylum Acidobacteriota; class Terriglobia; order Acidiferrales; family UBA7541; genus Acidiferrum. The sequence continues at coordinate 561 of DATEWL010000628.1, forward strand.
AATGTCCGCGCCCATCTGCTTCACGACGTCAGTCGGCAGGTTGTTCACCAGCCCGCCATCCACCAGCACGCGGTCCTTGTCGACCACTGGCGCGAACGCCCCCGGAATCGACATCGTCGAGCGCAACGCCAGCGCCATCGAGCCTTGCTCAAAGACCACTTGCTTACCGCTCACCAGATCCGTAGCCACACAGCGAAACGGTGTGGGCAGCGTTTCGAACGATCCCAATTTGTAGTAGGGCAGCGTAACTCGGTCGATCAACAATCCTATCTGGTGCCCCGAATTCAACCCAGGCGGAAGCGACAAGCCATTGCGCAACCCAAGAATGAGGGCGTTCGGAAATGCCCGCTGGTCTTCCTTGCGTCGAAAGGAAAGGTCTTCATAAGGCGTCACGTCGCCGAGTATTTCATTCCAATCGACTCCCTCGATCAATCTCTTCATTTCTGCCGGACTCATTCCCGTCGCGTAAAAACCTCCCACCAAACCGCCCATGCTCGTCCCCGCAACTTCGTCCACCGGAATATGGTGCTCCTCGAACCACTCGAGCACGCCGATGTGCGCCAGTCCCAGCGCCCCGCCGCCCTCCAGTGCCACGCCAATGCGCGGCCGCCCTTTCGGCCGTTCCTGTGTGCCCGGCGCCGGCGCAGCATTTGGCGGCTGCGCTTCTTGCGCGGCGGCGAAGCAGGGAATCAGCAACAGCAGGAGATAGGAAAGAGCGCGCAGCATGTTCGCCTCCTCAGAATCGTTTCAAGCAGAAATGACGCTGAAAACGATTCCGAGTTTGTATGAGCGCGCGGATTCGAGCAAGCGGCGATCTTTTATTTCTTCAATTCGTTTACTTGCTTTTTTCTTCCAGGTGGACCGTAGGTTTAATCGTTCCTTTTTCCCGCGCGATTTTCAGTAATTCGGGATAGAACTGGACGAAGGAATGTTCGACGGCAGCGTTCTGGTCGTGGCAGCTCCAGCAATTATTTTTGCTGGGAGTCAGCGCGCTCGCCGTCTTCGCGGAGTTGTTGAAATCGAAATAAGCCCACTTATCCGCAAACCGCGACTCGTCTTTTACTTCGACGTCTAATCCCACCAGCGATTCCTGGTAGCTCCCTTTCTGATTGATCGAGCCGTGGGAGGATGATCCGTAAATTTCCAGCACGAACATCGTTTTGTCTGGCCACTTTCCCTTGGCTTGGAAAAAGTCAAAAGCCTCGGGAGCGACGAACACGTTGGTGAAGGCAGGCGCGCCATTTCCTCCCGCATCCGGGTTATAGCTCATCCCAAAACCGGAGGAGACATATACCCAGCGGCGATAGCCCTCCGGCCGAACGAGCTTGCCATCCGAATTGAACTGCGCGCCCGTCGTCGGCGCCGGAATAGCCGCAAGACTAGGCGGCGTATGACTTGCGCGTATCGCAACCGCTCCTGCGAGCAAGCCTGTGAGTATGAGAACCAAAATCTTCCGCATCCTAAGCCTCCGCAAAAGCCTCGAGCCGAACGAGTTCGCTCAAGGAAGCCGCCAATCGTGCTCTCTATCGATGATCGGCATACTATACCGACCGTCGATATAGTAGCTAGACGTGCCTGCGCTCCCTCTGTTTCTCGCTTTCCCATTTTGGTTCCATTCGGGGCGAGGGCAAGTCATTTCCGGACAGGGACAAGCGGTCAGGTGGCGAGTTTGCGCCCCGAGTACTTTGGTTCTCTTGGCGCAACCATAAGCGGCCTATAAGGTTAGCGATAGAACGGGGAAACTGCTTCCCCGCGGGGGCGTGCCAGGTCCGCTGCTCAATAGATGGACCGTTGAATGCACGAAACGTAGAGACAAGAACGAACATACAACATTTGGGGCAGAAGAGTAAGGAGTAAGTCATGCCAAGTATCGCCATCCCTCCCGGGGGGAACCCGGTGTCTGATGCCCACTCCTCAAAAACCAGCACGCTCGTCCTGATCTTCCGAATCGTTCGCTGGACGGTCTACGCCTGTGCCCTTATCGTATTGATTCTATTGCTACATAAGCCTGCGCCGCCGGTGGTCTCGACCACTCCGGAAGCCGCCGCTAGGGCGGAGCAGAAGTTCCAGGATGTCCAGCAAGCTGTGGCACAAGGCCAGCCCGCCACGCTTCACATGAGCGAAACTGAGCTGAACTCGTATTTGGCGTCGCATCTTGTTCTTCCGGCAGCCAACGCCAACGTGCCGAATGGAACGCCGAATGCGACTCCCAGCGGGCCGGGTCTAGGCGCGCCAAACGGCGACCAGCCCACAATGGATGATGTCGAGCAAATGCGCTCAAACGTCAAGGACGTAAAGGTCCAGTTGGTCGATGACCACGTGCGAGCCTACGTAGTTTTCGATGTCCACGGCAAGGACGTAACGCTGCAACTGGTGGGCAAGCTGGGCGCGGACAACGGTTTTCTGAAGTTTGAGCCGGTTAGCGGCCAGATCGGCTCGTTACCGATCCCCCAAGCCACGCTGGAAGCGGCCGTGCGGAAAATGATGGAGTCTCCAGAAAACCGCGAAAAGCTCAAGCTCCCTTCGGACATCTCGAATCTGAAGATCGAGAACGGGGAAGTAGTCGCGCAATACCAGTAAGTGCGGGTGACTCGCTTCGGCTTTCCCAATTTAGCTTGCCATCTCGCGGGGCGTTCCCCACTTCATGATTTTCCCCCAGCCGTTTTTCAATGAACGTAGAAGCCCGTTTTGGAGAGGATCACGTAGTCGTGGCCTCTTTTTCCGAAAGAAGAAGCGAGGCGAACGTCGAGTTTGTGGGGTTTCCCTAGGGCTGCGCTGGCATTCGTGTAGTAGCCCAACGTGTAGCGTGTCTTGATGCGCTGAATCAAGGCGCGAAAGACGGGATCCAGATGCGGGATGTCTTGCACGTCGAAGAGCTCGCCGCCCGTTTGGTCCATCACCTTGCGAATATTGACCAGGCCGGGAATCATGCTGGCGGCAAAGAGCGTTTGCGGCGGGTTGTAGCCGGGGATTTTGAGATTGTAGAGGGCCGCATCCGCGGCGATGGCTTCCGTGACGATGTCATGCGTTCCTTGTCCGCCGGCGTCCGTGCCCACATCGTCGCTGATCAGGATGATCACGCGGCGGCCCTTGGGCGGCAATTTAAGCAGGTTCTGGGAGGCGATGAAGATTCCATCATTGATATTGGTGGCGCCACCGGCGCGAAAAGTATTGATCTCTTCGGCGATTCTGCTCTTGTCCTTCGTGAAGGGGACGCGCAACTGTGCTTCGGTGGAAAAGGTAAAGAGCGCGACCTCGTCGTCGGGTTTGAGAGCGGCAAGAGCGGTGGTGGCAGCGTCGCGCAACGGGCCGAGAAATGGCCCAATCGAGTCACTTAGATCCAGGACTAGGGCGACCTCGAGAGGCAATTCGTCCCGGCTGAAGACATCCAGTTTTTGGACTACACCATCCTCGCGCACTTCGAAGTCCTCTTTTTTCAGATCCGCCATGATTTGGCCAGACTTGCTCTTCACCGTCGCGTCGAGCAATACCAGGTTCACACCGACTCGAATGATGCCTTGCGGCTGCTCCTGGGCTCGAGCAGGGATTCGGAAGACGGACGCAAGAGAAATGAACAGCGCGCATGTGCGGCCTAAGTTCCGCCAGAGTTTGAACATTGCCATTGCTCTATTGTACGCGAGACCAGCCGCCGCTTAACTCCAGGCGATGGAGAGTTCGGAATATCCTTTGCCATCTTCGATCGGGACCGAGAAGTAGATGGCCACGTCCTTGGCGCCGGAAATCTCCAGGGCTTTTTTGAAGAATCCGACGATGGCGAATCCCATGATGCGGTGCTGTTTTTCAAAACCCGTGTATTTAACGACAGCTCTGCCGTGCCCTTGGACCTGCACTTCGATAGGAACTCCCTGAAAATACGTGGCGTGAACCGCCGCGATGCGCTTGATCACGAATTCAGGTGAACCCAGTTTTACAAAGGCCTTGTAGATTCCACGAAGCTGTCTTTCGATCACCGCTTCCGAACCGCGCGTGACCATCTCTTC
>DATEWL010000629.1:0-2157 GCA_035258025.1 Candidatus Acidiferrum sp.
TCCTTCGCGAAACGAATATCGCCATGGACAAAGGCGACTTTCGCCAGGACGACGTAACCGCCGCCAGGGAGACGTAGTCGCCGCCCAGGAGTTTCTCGCGACGTTTGACCGCATTTTTGCCGTGATGGAAGACAATGACGCGGAAAAGCTCCGCGCTCTGGGTTTTGGCCCTGCCGAAAGCGGTCCTAACGACGCCGAAATTGAAAAACTGATCGCCGATCGCCAAGCGGCACGCCAACGCCGCGACTTCGCCGCCTCTGATCGCATCCGCAAAGAACTCGCGGATCGTGGTATACTTATCGAAGATTTAAAGGACGGCAGTGTCCGTTGGAAACGCAAATGAAACACTCTAATCACTATCGGTTCCCCTGTAATTTCTCCCCGGCCGAGCTGCGTCCCAACCTCTTCGGCGTAGACTAAGCAATCTCTCTCCTGGCAGGGCGCGCACCCGGTATTGGTGTACGCACACAACCTGCTTTGCGGTAGTCCATCCACATTCACCGCTGACCATTTTCCCGAGGAGGAAGAGATGATTGCCACAACGGAAACGAAACTACCAAAGCTGATTACCGCTCTGCCCGGACCCAACGCCAAGCGCGTTGTGGAAAGCGACGCCAAATTCATGTCGCCGTCGTATACGCGGGATTATCCGCTTGTCGCCAAGCGCGGGCGTGGCGCGATTGTTGAGGACGTTGACGGCAACGCATTTTTGGATTTCGCAGCTGGCATCGCCGTTTGTTCGACGGGGCACTGCCATCCCAAAGTTGTAGCCGCGATTCAGCAGCAGGCCGCCGAACTCATTCACATGTCCGGCACGGATTTTTATTACGAGAGTATGCCGCGTCTTGCCGAGCGCTTGGTAAACACCTTGTCTGGCGTCGCGCCAAAAAAAGCTTTCTTTACCAATTCTGGCGCGGAAGCTGTAGAAGGCGCCATCAAACTCGCCCGTTATGCCACCAATCGCGACAAAATGATCGCGTTTTATGGATGCTTTCACGGGCGCACTATGGGCGCTCTCTCTTTGACCGCGTCAAAAACCACGCAGCGCAAGGGTTTCGGCGCTTTGCTCTCCGGCGTCGAGCACATTCCTTTTCCGTATGCCTATCGCTGCGCTCACGGCCACACTGCGGAAACTTGCGGCGTGGAAATTCTCGAGCAACTGGAGCAACAGATCTTCAAGCGGCTCTTTGACCCGGAGGAAGTCGCAGGCATCATCATTGAGCCGATTCAGGGCGAAGGCGGATACGTTGTTGCGCCGAACTTCTTCCTGCAAGAGCTTCAGCGCATTTGCCGCAAGCACGGCATCATGCTTATCGCTGACGAAGTGCAATCAGGAATGGGCCGCACAGGGAAGTGGTGGGCGCATCAATTCGCGGGCATCGAGCCGGACATCATCTGCAGCGCCAAAGGCATCGCCAGCGGCATGCCGCTTGGTGCGATCTTCGCGCCAGCCAGCATCATGAACTGGAAGCCGGGAGCCCATGGAACTACGTTTGGCGGAAATCCAGTCTGCATCGCGGCCGCTCTGGCGACGGCGGACTTGATCGAGAGTGAGTACCTGGAGAATGCCCGCCGCATGGGCGAATACCTTTTCACTCGACTGGCCGATTGGACGAAGAAGTTCAAAATCGTCGGGGACGTTCGCGGACGTGGTTTGATGATCGGCATTGAGATTGTCCGCGATCAGCGCACCAAGGAAAAAGCCGCGGATCTGCGCAACGCCATCGTTGATCTCGCGTTCCACAAGGGGCTGTGCATCCTGGGGGCGGGCGAGAATACCTTGCGGTTGTCGCCATCCCTCTTGATCGACGAAGAACAGGCGGACTTCGCCGTGCGCACTCTCGAAGAGTGCATTCGCGAAGCGGAGAAAAAGGCCTAGACCACGCTCGCGCGTCTCGCGGAGCTCAAACAAACTAGTCGCTTCTGACTCCCGTGGTTGCCGGAAAAGTTACACGGCAGCCACGGGATTTTCGTTTATACTGCCCGGCATCCAGTTCGTTTGCGCGGAGAGCCGATGCCGATCGTCTCACGATTGATTTTCCAAGCCGTCCAGTGGGCCTCGCGAAAAGGATTGCGAGAAGGCGACGGTCCCACCCCTGAAGCGAAAAAACACGCGGCCCGCAAAACTGGCATTCGCGGTGAGACTTACGCCTATTG
>DATEWL010000630.1:0-2659 GCA_035258025.1 Candidatus Acidiferrum sp.
TGTAAATGTCGAAATCGAGATAGGTGCCGTGTTTTTTGGCGAGAGCGAGGCCTTCGTCGTCGATGAGGCTGGAGTGCTCGATAGAATCGATTCCGGCATTAATGGCGTCCTTGATGGACTGCGTGCCGTGAGCGTGAGCGGCCACTTTGCGTCCGAGTTTGTGCGCTTCTGTGGCGATGGCTTGGAGCTCCTCGAAAGAGTATTGCGGCGTGCCGGGCTGGTCGCCTTTGCTGAGAACGCCGCCTGAGGCACAAACCTTGATGACGTCGGCCCCGTACTTGATAACTTCGCGGACTTTTTCGCGCGCAGCCCATGGGCCATCTGCCACTCCTCCCGCTTTGTTATGGTACTCAAACGGTAAAAGATTGTTGTCGCAATGCCCTCCGGTGATGCTGAGCGGAGGTCCGGAAACCAGCATCCGTGGCCCTTCGATTTCTCCGTCGTTAATTCCGTCGCGGACGGCGACGTCGGCGTAATTGGTTGCACCGACGTTGCGAATCGTGGTGAATCCGGCGTGGACCGTTAGGCGGGCGTTCTTGACGCCGGTAACTGCTTCTCGCGGCACGGAAATGCCGAGGCCCGCGTACCCGTTGGCAGAGGGATCGAACGTGATGTGCGTGTGCACATCAATCAAGCCAGGAAGGCACGTGGCGCTCGATAGATCGACTGGCGTGACGCCGTTCGGCAATTTAGCGGAAGCGGCGGCACCGACGGAAACGATTGTGCCGGTATCGTCGAAGAGGATGACTTGATCGCTCAGCATGCGGCCTCCGCGAACGTCGAGAAGTTTGCCGCAACGCACGGCGCCGGGCGCGGCGCTCCCGATCGACACAAAAAAGAGGGAAACCATGAAGGCTAGCAGCGTTTTGCGCATGAGTTCTCCATGAAAGGCGAATTCGAACAAGAGAGGATATATCGATGAGGGAGATTTTGGAAATGCGGGAGTCTGCTCTCGAAAACAAAGAGGAGTTCAGTATGGCTAGTGGCTGGCGGGCGCGGCGGGAGCAAAGGAACGAACATAAAGGACGAGCTGCCAGCGTTGCTCTTCGGAGAGCTTCCTTTTGAACGCAGGCATGGGTTTTCTGCCTTCGCTGATCTGGTAGAAGATCTCGCCGTCCATAACGCTGTTCATGTGATTGGCATCGACCAGGCTCGTGGGAGAGGGATAGTAGCTGGCGGCGTCGGGTCCATCGCCTTTTCCGGTTTGGCCGTGGCACTGAGTGCATTTGTCCATATAGATGGCTCGGCCAGCGGCCAAGGCTGATGCGGAAGGCTGGATGGGATTCGGCCGGAGTTTGGCTTCTTCGGGGACTTTCCACGGTTTGTTTTCAAAGTAAGCAAAGACGGCGACGACGCAGAGCGTAACGAATATTAGAGTCAGAAAGAGTTTGCGTACAAGAGCCGCGTTCCCTGAGTTAGCTGGCATAGCAAAATTTTCGCACACCGCGTTTGAAGACGGAAACAAAGAAAGACGAAACATTACCCAGAGAACGCGAGGGCGCGGAGAGCACGAATAGAATGCGAAGACGTAACAGCCAAGGAGTAGCGAATGCGGCTGGGCTTACTGGCCGCGGAAGATGAGCCAGAGGAGTTCGGCGTTGAAGAAGAGGATGGCGGCCGCGACGATCCAGGCGATGACAACGGTGATGCGGGAGTTGGTGAACTCGCCCATTTTGTTGCGGTCGCCGGTGAATTGAATCAACGGAATCACAGCGAAGGGCAACTGGAAGCTGAGAACTACCTGGCTAAGGATGAGTAGCGACGTGACTTTGCCTTCGCCGGCGATGCCGATGACAAGAACCGCGGGCAAAATGGCGATTGAGCGTGTGATGAGTCGGCGCAGCCACGGCTTGAGACGAATCTGCAGAAAGCCTTCCATGACAATCTGGCCGGCGAGCGTGCCGGTGAGCGTGGAGTTCTGGCCGGAAGCGAGAAGCGCGCAGGCAAACAGAGTGCTGGCGAGGCTCACGCCAAGGACAGGGCTGAGTAGTTTGTAGGCGTCGGCGATTTCGGCAACGTCATGTAGTCCGCGCGTGTGAAAAGCGGCGGCGCCAAGGATGAGAATGGCGGCATTGATGAAGAGTGCAAACCCGAGAGCCACCGTCGAATCGAAAATGGCGTAGCGCATGGCTTCGCGGCGGTCGCGAATGGAGGCGCCGAAGGCGCGCGTCTGCACGATGCTGGAGTGCAGATAGAGATTATGTGGCATGACCGTGGCGCCGAGGATGCCGATGGCGATGTACAACATTTCGCGATTGCGAAGAATTTCCGCGCGTGGGATGAGGCCGACGACAGCTTCACGCCAGATGGGATGAGCGAAGAAGATTTCGTAGGCGAAGCAGCCAGCGATGGTGGCGATCAGAGTAACGACGAAGGCCTCGATGATGCGGAATCCTCGACCCTGCAATGCGAGAACAATTAACACGTCGAGTCCCGTGATAATCACACCAGGAAGAAGCGGCAGACCGAAAAGGAGCTTGAGGGCAACAGCTGAACCAAGAACTTCCGCGAGGTCGCAAGCCGCAATGGCAATTTCGCAGACGATCCAAAGCGCGATCGAAGTGCGGCGAGAGTAATGCTCGCGGCAAGCCTGAGCCAAATCGCGGCCGGTGGCAATTCCAAGCTTGGCGGAAAGCGCCTGCAAAAACATCGCCATCAG
>DATEWL010000631.1:0-2326 GCA_035258025.1 Candidatus Acidiferrum sp.
CCTTCACTGGAAAAATGGCGGTTTCGAAATCCAGGGATGGCTCCTTTACCCGCGCGATTTCGACCCCAACAAGAAATATCCGCTCATCGTCCGCGTTCACGGCGGACCGGGAGCAGCGGTCCTCTCCGAATGGCCCAGCTCGTCCGATTACTATTCGCCTCTAGCAGGCGCTGGCTATTTCGTTCTGCAACCCAACCCGCGCGGCAGTTTCGGCCAAGGCGAAGCCTTCACTCGCGCCAACGTAAAAGATTTCGGTAATGGCGATTTCAAGGACATCATGGCTGGCGTCGACGAAGCCATCAAAGTCGCGCCCATCGACCCCAATCGCCTCGGCATCTGCGGCTGGAGCTACGGCGGCTACATGACCATGTGGGCCGTCACGCAAACCAACCGCTTCAAAGCCGCCATGGCCGGCGCTGGCCTCTCAAACTGGCAAAGCTACTACGGCGAAAATCTCATCGATCAGTGGATGATCCCGTTCTTCGGCAAATCCGTTTACGACGACCCCGACGTCTACGCCAAAAGCTCGCCCATCAATTTCATCAAAAAAGCAAAAACTCCCACGCTGATCTTGGTCGGCGACAGCGACGGCGAAGTCCCCGCCCCCCAATCCTACGAATTCTGGCACGCCCTCAAAACGCTCGGAGTCGAAACCCAATTCGTAGTCTACGAACACGAAGGTCACATGTTCGCCAACCCCAAGCACCGCCGCGACGTAGTCGAACGCACTTTGGCCTGGTTCGACGCTCACCTCCGCTGATCCTGTGTCGCGTTCTGGGGCTGGCTTCGTCTTTACCTGCGCGAGAGCGTACCTGCTTATTACACGCCCCCGTCCTATAGCGTGGATGAAATAAAACACAAGTCCGTCAAAAATAAATTGTCCGGGGGTATCGTGCAGAAAACTGTCAAAGCTCGAACTCTGGCTGTCACCCTTTTGCCCGTCCTCGCAGCGCGGGCGCAAGTACCGTACGCTGTTTCTCCCGCTCCGACGCCCCCACAAATCGCTGCCGCTAAGAAGGTCTTCATTTCCAATGCCGGTGCCGACGGTACTTCCTACGCAGCACTTAAGCGCGGAGGTGATCCCCAACAGCCATATGATTCGCTATACGCGGCAATGAAGAGTTGGGGCCGCTATGAGCTAGTAGATGTTCCCTCTGATGCCGATCTGGGTCTTTGCAATACGTTTTACCGCGCCACTCACCGATTGCGGAAAGTTAACCACCTATAGTCCCCAACTGGAATTGACGATCCTGGAGACTAAATCGCACTATCTCCTCTGGACCGTCACCGAACCGGTGGAAGGTGCTGTTCGAAAGGCCACTTGGGAAAAGAACTTTGGCCAAGGAATGACCAATCTGCTGGACGACCTAAAGAAATTGTCCGGCCAGCCGACAGCGAAAGTCGAAGATCCAAAAAACGCGCTCTGGGCTGACCATTAAGTCGCTCTGCGCACATCTCCATGTAACCGCCCGGCCCTCCCGCGCGTCACACTGCAAAAGCGGGTGTTGGCCGACCTATAATCACTACGGAACGCTGTTTCGCTGGGCCGTTTGCCGGATTTTTCTTTCCTCTTCTCGACAGGGGGCTTACAATCTTCCCTGTCTCCGGCGACGGCCCAATGAACAGCAGATAATGATTCGCTTCCTGAAAAGTCGCATTCATCGCGTGGCCAATCCAAACCAATCCTTGGCTCTGGGTGCCCTCGAATTCGAGTTGATGGAGATTCTCTGGTCCAACGGAGAAAGCAGCGTCCGCGACGTTGTTCCGAAGCTCAGCCGGCCCCTCGCGTACACCACCGTAATGACCACGCTCGACCGCCTCTTCAAAAAAGGTCTTTTGGACCGGCACAAATCGGATCGCGCGTTTGTTTATTCACCGAGTTTTTCCCGCCAGGAATGGGAACGCAGACGAGCGGGGAATTTGGTGGCCGGTTTCCTCTCTGGCCCTAATCCTTCCCGCGAACTCTTGCTTTCTTGCTTGCTTGATGCTGTCGGCGAGCATGACGCTTCACTCCTTGATGATCTCGAAAAGAAAATTCGCAATCGCCGCAAAGAACTCTCCCGGCAAGGGCAGCCATGATTCTCCCCTATCTGTTGCGGCTCTCGTGCCTGTGCTTCGCCTCCTTTTTTGTGCTTAACGCAGCCGCAGGCCTAATTGTGCGCATCTCGTCCAGGTCCGCGATTCGCTTCGCTGAATCCAGGACGCCCGGCACAGCCGCCCGGTTTCTGATTGCCCTGCGCATGCTCCCGTTTGCGCTGGCCACTCTCTTTGTCGTCGGCCTCTGTGTTCCAAGTTATCTCTGGCTAGAACCCTCGGCCACTGCCGA
>DATEWL010000632.1:0-13343 GCA_035258025.1 Candidatus Acidiferrum sp.
AAGATGTTGTTTTGGTCGGCGGTAATCAATGGATTGTTGGCGCCACCGCTGATTTTGCTGGTGATTCTCTTGACGAGCAGCCGCAAAGTGATGGGCGAGCATGTGAACTCGCCGGTGCTGCGATATCTGGGCTGGGCGACGTTCGCGGTGATGGCGGCGGCAGCGGCAGGAATGCTCATTACGTCCTAAGCATGCGAGAATAGGCGCTGACAACCGAAGAGAATGCTCACTCGCCTGCTCATCGCTGCCGCGAAACCGACCCTGGAGCACAGTATGAGGCGCTGGCTGGTCCATCTTGGCGCCTTGGGCTTCATTCCGCTTGGACTCATCGACAGCTCGATCATTCCGCTACCGGGCAGCATGGATGTTCTGACGATTATTTTGGCGGCGCGGAGCCCGGAACTGTGGTTCTACTACGCGGTGATGGCGATGCTCGGGTCGGTGCTGGGAGGTTTCGTCACTTATCGACTGGCACGCAAAGGAGGTGAGAAATCCCTGGAAAAGCGGCTTTCGGCAAAATCCATGAAGAGAGTTATCAAACTTTTCGAACGCTGGGGATTTGCGGCCATCGCCATTCCGGCGTTGCTGCCGCCGCCGATGCCTTTGGTGCCCTTTCTTCTGGCTGCGGGGGCGATGCACTATTCTGTGAAAAAATTCCTGGCCGCACTGGCGCTGGGACGAATTGTGCGGTACATGATCCTGGCCTACCTGGCGGCGCGATATGGACGCAAGATGTTGCCTTTCCTCTTGCAACACGGAAACCCGGTGTTGGCGGCTGTAGTGGGATTTGTGGTGACCTCTTTACTCGTTTACTTTGTGTTTCGCGAAATCAAAAGAAAAAAGCCCGTGAAGAGTTAGGAATACTCCGAACTCCCCCGCAAACGGACATGGCACGCGCTAGAGAAAACAGAGGAGTGACGATTGCTTGACAAGCGTGGAGAGTGGGCCTACGCTCCACAACTTTCGAGAAGAAAAAGAGCGCTTCCGAGCGCGTTTGTTCGGAAGGGAAAAATGTATAGACGAGGCAGAGCGATGAAAATGAATTATCGGAAGGGCTTCGGACGTCAGTGGAAGACGGCCACGATGCCTGTTATCTGCGCGGTGATGTTCGCATTGATGGCTGCGGGGAACGCGCGGGCGGCGGAGAACTATGAGGTGGTGGTGGAGCGAAACGTGGCGGCAAAGATGCGCGACGGAGTGATTTTGCGCGCGGACATTTACCGGCCAAAGGCGGAGGGGAAATTTCCAGTGCTTCTGGTGCGCACGCCCTATGACAAGACCAATGAGATGTCGTTTGGGATGAAGGGGGCGGCGCGTGGATATGTGGTCGTCGAGCAAGATGTGCGGGGGAGATTTACTTCGGAGGGGGAGTTCTACACGTTCAAGAACGAATCCGCGGACGGGTACGACACAGTGGAGTGGGCCGCGGCGCTGCCTTACTCGGATGGGAAAGTGGGGATGTTTGGCGGGTCGTACGTGGGCGCGACGCAGTTTCTAGCGGCGATTGCGAAGCCGCCGCATCTGGCGGGGATTTGCCCGACAGTGACAGCTTCGAATTATCACGATGGGTGGACTTATCAGGGCGGGGCGTTCGAACAGTGGTTCAACGAGTCGTGGTCGACCGGATTAGCGATGAACACGATGCGGCGGCGGGTGGAAGAGAACGGGAACGCGATTGGTGGGACGAAGACTTTGCCGCTGGCGGATTACGCCGTGCTCGAAGCGCCTTCGTCGGCGGGGATTGCGCCGTATTTCAAGGATTGGCTGGCGCATCCGAGCTTTGATGCATATTGGAAACAGTGGTCGATCGAGGATCACTACGCGGATATTCATGTGCCGGTGCTGAGTTTTGCGGCATGGTACGACATTTTTCTGGGTGGGTCGTTGAAAAACTATCAACGATTGAAAACCGAAGGGGGCACGGACGCTGCGAAACACGGGCAGCGGCTGGTCGTCTATGTAGGAGGGCATGCGGGAGGTTCGGCGAACAGATGGGTGGGCGGAGTGGATTTTGGCGAGAAATTGCCGATCGATCAGGACGAGATGACTCTGCGGTGGTACGACTCGATATTTAAGGGCGTGGCGAACGGCGTGGAGCACGAGAAGCCGGTGAAGATTTTTGTGATGGGCAAGAACGAATGGCGCGATGAGGATGACTGGCCTTTGGCGCGCGCGAAGAGCACACGGTACTACTTGCACTCGGCGGGCGGCGGAGGGAATGGATTGGGCGGGAACGGAATGCTGAGCACCGCGGCGCCGGGAGAAGAAAAAGCGGACCAGTACGTTTACGATCCGAGCGACGCGGCGCCAACGATTGGCGGACCGCTTTGCTGCGGGGCGCTGCCGACGGGTATCGGCCCGCAAGATCAGCGGCCGGCGGAAACGCGCGCGGATGTGCTGGTGTTCACCACGCCGGCGTTTGAGAAGGATTTCGAAGTGACCGGGCCGGTGACGCTGGATTTGTACGTGAGCAGCTCGGCAGTGGACACGGATTTTACGGGGATGCTGGTGGACGTCTGGCCGAACGGATTTGCGCAGAATTTGACGAGCGGCATTTTGCGGATGCGTTATCGCAATTCGCAGGAGAAGGCGGAGATGGCGAATCCGGGGGAGACGTATCACGTGACGGTGGATTTGTGGGCCACGAGCAATGTTTTTCTGGCGGGGCACAAGTTGCGGCTGGAAGTTTCGAGCAGCAACTTTCCGCGGTTTGACCGGAATTTGAACACGGGCGAGATTCAAGCGCGCGGGACGCGGATGATCAAGTCAACGAACGTGATTTACCACGACAAAGCGCATCCCTCGGCGGTGATTTTGCCGGTGGTGCCGTAGTCGGAGGGGGGCAAGCCCCGTCACTACGGGATTTTTGGTGGTGGCTTACTTTTTCTGGAGCTTGGTTTGTGCGAGCTTCACGGCCGTCGAGAGAGCGTCGGCGGGTTTAACTTTTACATCTGGCTCGACCCCGGTGCCTTCCCAGTCGGGCGTTGAATAAGGATTGATAGGCTTGGTTTCGGGAATGCCCATTCCGAAGTGATCATCGATGCGATACCAAACTCCCGAGTGTGCGCCGCCACCGGTGGTTTCACCTACGAGCGTGATGCGTTTCAGCATTTTCAGGTCGTAGCAGAATTGCTCGGCGCCGGAAAAAGTGCCGGACGAAGTGAGGACGTAGACTGGCTTGTCCGCGAGCTTGTTCCCTGGAACGGGCGAGTGCGTCCAGGATTCTTGGGTGGTGTTTTCTCTGGGGTTGTAGAAGTATTCGGGATGGTCGAACAGGTAGGAGGCCATCAGGGCGACCATATCGGGCATGCCGCCTCGGTTGTCTCGCAGATCAACGATGAGCGCATCCGCGCGGTTTAGAGAAGCCATCGCCGTTGTCGCCGTTTGCTCGCAAATCGAACGATCCGGGAACAAATTAAGTTTCAGATAGCCTATGTTGCGCGGCAAGATTTCGACTCTTTCGAACGTGCAATTTTCCTGCTTCATCGCCTTGCGATAACGAGCAAGGCCTTCCGCTGTTTGTTCTGTGGGCTGCGGCGGCAGAGGATCCTGGCTGTAGACCAGTTCGAGGTGCATATCGTGGCTCACATCCCTCATTTGTTTGGTGAGCTGATGCGCGAAGGCGTCGCCGTCGGTGATTGCGTCATATTCGCCGCGCTTTCCTTGGGCTAGCAGTGTATCAGCGATTTTCTCAGCGACGCCGGGATAGACGTAGTGCCGCTTCAGATTCGAGATAGCCGCATCCAGCACGCGCTGCCGCTCTGCAGAATCCAGATTCCCGTGGCCGACTGCTGTTGCGACCGTTGTGGCGGCATCACCCTGCGATGGTAGCGTTGGGCTGGCGGTGTCTCGTTGGCCGGAGCTTGAAGGTTGGCCAGACAGAGAAGGTTCGTGCGGCAAGATCGCGTCCGACGGTGATTTGCCTTTGGCTGGGGTGAAAGGAGCTGCAGGGATTGTTGACTGTCCAGTTGTGGATGCGAGGGTTTCGTTTTCACCATCACTCTGGGATTTTCTATCGCCGGTGGCCTGCCGCGATGGGCGCTTGGACGCGGAGGCAGAGGGAACCGCGCCACGCTGAAGTTGGCGGGCGGAGGAACTTCGCGGCCTGTGACGTCCTCCCTGGCTGAGTAGACTTGAAAAAGTGAACAAGGCAGCTAGAGCCAACATGCCGCCCAATAATAAAGCTCCAGGGCGAGGGGATTCATCGCCCATAAAATAGAACGAAGGCTTCCCGCCAAACCGCTGGCCGGAGGCGGCGAGGAGCTCCGGCTCGGCATAAAAGTATTCGCGGGGCACGGAGATCGTTAAATCAGCTAGGAGGTCGAACCAAAACCGGACTCGTGAGGAGAGTCCCTTTTCGTCGCGGGAACGATCGCGAAAAAGGAGTAGGGCTTCCTCGCGGTATGTTTCCCGGAAACTAGGAGGAAAGAGGCGCAACAGCAAGGCGTATATCTTTTCAGACATAATCCCCCCTCAAAATCTTGCGGGAGCGTGCGACGCGCAGCAATCCGGCAAGTCTATCGGCCTCGGAGCGGGCGAGTTTTCGTCCGGCGGAGGTCAAACGGTAGTAGCGGCGGCGTTCCTCGCTCAGTTTCACATCCTCGCGCGGGTCGAGCTCTTCGATAAATTTTTCTTCGAGCAGAGACTGGATGGAGCTGTAGAGCGTACCGGGACCGAGGCGCATGCGGCCGTCCGTTTGCTCGGCGACTTGGCGCATGATGCCGTAACCGTGAAGATCTTCCTCGGCGAGGGAGAGAAGAATTTGGAAGGCAGCGGAAGGCAATGGATCGAGTTTTCGTTTTGGCATAGGTAATCGATGATCAGTATATCGATAATCGACTATAATGCTTTCCAGGCCGGGATGCAATATGTCCTTGCAAGGCGGAGGCAAGGAGCTCAAACGGCAGCCGAAGGTTTTCCGGCGCGCAGCAGCTTGCGACCGTTCGCGGCATGTCCGCATCTAAGGAACAGTCAGAACGCTCTAACCTTGACACTCCGAAAGAGCAGGTCTACACTACGGAGTTTTTAGATGGCCCCGAAAGCCGACAGAGGGGCGGGACTTCCATGGACAAGAAAAGGCTCGAATACTACAAGAAGAAGTTGGCGGTAAGGCGCGAGGAGTTGATGAAGACAATCGCGCGAACGCAAGAAGAGGGACGAACCGCGGATGAAGATCCGACGGTTGATCTCGCGGACAAGGCAGCGAACTCCTACACGAAGGAGTTCCTCTTTGGCATGACCAATACGGACCGCACGATCCTGAACATGATCGACGCGGCGTTGAAGCGCATCAACACGGATGAATACGGCGTGTGCGCGAACTGCCAGGAAGAGTTGCAGCAGAAGCGGCTCGAGGCGGTACCGTGGGCCAAGCACTGCATCACCTGCCAAGAGAAGATGGAACAGGGGCTGCTGTAGGCCCTGACGGTACACGTGGGTTGAGCCGCCAGCCTAACGAGGCTGGCCGTATGCGTTCGACGCTTCGTTTGTGCTGAAATTACCTTTGCGTACATTCTCTCTTTCAATAAAAGACTGAGCGGAGTAGATTTCTCCTGGAGTTATGGGAGAAGGCTCTTCCTTGATTGTGGCTCGGGCATCGCGGAGAGGTGTGCGCGGGTGGCTGGCGGAAGCGAGCGACGCGGTCGTCAGCATCTTTTTTCCAGCGGGATGCAGGATTTGCAGCGGGCTGCTGGTGAGGGCTTGCCGCGTACCTTTTTGCGAAGAGTGTCTGGATTCGTTCGAGGGGCCTCCAGAAAAAAAGTGTGAGATTTGCGGGCAGGGGCCCGTGTGGATGACAGTGGCGGAGGGAGAGCCGCTCGTCTGCCGGGTGTGCCAGCAGAAGACGTATGCGTTTGAGCGGGCGAGAAGCTATGGGATTTATGACGGGCCGCTGGTGAGAGCGGTCCTGCTGCTAAAGTGGGAGCGAATAGAACCGCTGGGTGAATGGTTCGCTGGAAGATTGGCGGAGATGGTCCGGCGGGAGGCAGGGCGGCTGGCTGCGGACGTGGTTGTACCGGTTCCATTGCACCAGGATCGCGAGCGGCAGCGCGGGTACAACCAAGCAAGCCTTATCTCGAAGCCATTGGCCCGGAAGCTCGGCTTGCCCCATAAGGCGGTTTTGTTGATGAGAACTAGGCCACGGCCGGACAAGCAGGTCCTCAGTTTGCAGGAGCGCTGGGAGTCTGTTCGTGGCGCTTTTGCCACACGTCCGGGCAGCCAAGTTGACAATAAACGCGTCTTACTGGTAGATGATGTAATGACCACTGGGGCGACGCTCGATGCATGTGCGACGGCGCTGCTGGAGTCGGGTGCCAAGTCTGTACTAGGACTGACGGTAGCACGGGCGGCGAGAAATCCCTTGCCAGCCCCGGATAGTGGTAACCTGTAACCAAGGGTTGACGTAGGGAAGCTAACCTAGGGTAGCGCCATGAGCGCAAACCGGCCAAAGTCGGGCGATTTCCGAGGGCGGTATGCCCCCGAAGCGGGGAGCGTCGGTTCGCCTGAGTCCGCGGATCCCGCGGACAGTAGATCTCACAACCCAACCTTGCCGAGGCGTGCATCGCTGATGCAAGAGCCTGTGCTCGTACTGAATGCAACGTACGAACCGATCAATGTCACGGCTGTACGCCGGGCGATGGTGCTGCTGTTGAAGGGTGTGGCGCAAGCGGAAGAAATGCACAGCGCGGAGGTGCACTCGGCTGCACATGCGCACAAAGTGCCGTCGGTGATTCGTTTGCTGGCCTACCGGCACATTCCGCAGCAGAGCCGAGCGCTTTCGCGGAAAAACATTTTGCTGCGAGACCGGAATACCTGCCAATTCTGCGGACGGATCTTTCCTAGTTCGGAATTGACGCTGGACCATGTTGTGCCGAGATCTCGGGGCGGGCGTTCCTCGTGGGAAAACCTGGTGGCGTGCTGTTACCGTTGCAATAACAGCAAAGGCGACCGTACGCCGGAGGAGGCCGGGTTCAAACTGGCGCGGCGGCCGCGGCCGTTTACGCTGCATACCTCGCGGCAATTGATGCGGCTCATCGGTCACCGTGACGAGCGGTGGCGTAAGTATCTGTTTTATTAAGAGCTTTCGGCGAAAAAGGGGATGGCAAGTTTTTTTAAGATATTGGAAACCTTTTTCGCTGGCATGCATCTAATTTAATAACTAACCACTTCGAGGACACACCCCGGGAAGCAGTTAAGGCTCAACGCCTTAACTGCTTCTCTCCTTTTAGGGCTGATATTTTCGGCTAGTATTTTTTTACTAGGTATTTCCATTCGATTTGTCAGTTCGAGACGCGGGGAAACTCTGCAACGCAGCTTCTTCATTGGGGAATTCGGGGAAGACCTGGTAGAGATGAGTGACCTTCAAAACTTCCTGAACGTTGCGGGATAATCCAACAACCTTCATTTCGCCCCCGCCCTTAAGAACCATCACGTAGATGCGCGCCAGTTCACCGATACCGGAGCTGTCGAGGTATTGCAATCCGCTCAAGTTGAGAACGATATGCTTGTGTCCCTCGAGGAGCAAGCGCGAGACGTTTTCGCGTAGAACGCCAACTTCGAAAAAAGTGAGACGGCCGCGAAGATCGATAAGAGAAGCTTGTGGTGTGTGCCGGATGGTCGCGGAAAAGTCCAATATGTGCTCCTGATGGCTGGTGGTGATAATTCTACTGTGCCGCGGCCATTCGGAACAGGACATTTCGTAGACAAGAAAATTTGGTGAATTACAGCACAAACAGAACGAAACGTTTGGCTGCCGAGATTATGGGGGATGTGGCGAGGGGATTCTGGTGGCAACAGTTTATTGGCGCATGACGACGCGCAAG
Source organism: Candidatus Acidiferrum sp. (assembly GCA_035258025.1). Lineage (GTDB taxonomy): Bacteria > Acidobacteriota > Terriglobia > Acidiferrales > UBA7541 > Acidiferrum. The sequence continues at coordinate 7,821 of DATEWL010000632.1, forward strand.
CCGCGGCGCCAACTTTCCGCCAAGCCGACGCGCGTGCTTTCGAGATCAGGCGAGAGAAAACGCAGGAGGGTGTCCGTGGACGGGTGGAAGCGAAGCGCAGGAGCTACCAGATAGACGAGAGGTGGAGAGGCCTGCAATTCGATTCCGGGAAAATATCCGTAGCGGGCAAAATCGCGCTGTTCCAAATGACGGCGGCTGCGAAGCCAACAGCCAGCGGCTTGTAGCGGGAGATGAATGTGCTCGGTAGCTTTTAGTTCCAGAATCGCGAGACGCCCGGAGCGGGTCACAGTGAGGAGGTCGAGAATGCCACGCTCGCCACCGGCGTGCGCGAAAACCTGTGCATAAACAAAGCGTGAATCCAGAGCTGCATCGACGCGCGTGACGTCCTCGCGAACGAGCGCTTCGAGCCAACGCTCCGGTTGCGCGCGATAAAGAGCGTGGCGCGTTTCGGTGGAAAGCGGATGACGATAATTTTCAAGCTGCTGAAGTAAATTCTTGAGCGCAGGCAGGGACGATGCCTTGAGCTCGTCCCGGGTATCGGGGCAGCCGAAAAAAATGCGTCCATCGTCCCATCGGGCAAATGCAAGACCTCGAAAGCGCAACAAAACTTCGCGGGACTGCGCGATCGGATGAACAGTGACAGCTCGAGGCGCGAGGGCAACGATGGGATCAAGCACTGAGCGCGAAAGATCGAGGAGAGCTTGCGATTCGCGATGGGGAACGAGCCAAGTGTCCTGATTTCCGGCGCGGCGCGGATCGATCTTTTCCAGGGTCTCGCGAATGGGATCGCGCTCGTAGAGTTCGATAGATAAATCCGGAGCTAGCGCGGCGGCTCGATGAGCCACGTGGCGCACCGCTCCTTTCTGCAGAATAAGGCGAAGCGCGATGATCGTGCCGCGGCGGTTAGAATTGCGCGTGCGGTCCAGCCATAGTAGCGCAAAGGTGAGGCTATCTTCCACAGTGTCCGCGGACTCTCCATCAGGAACGGCGAGGACAGCGAAATGAGAAGAACCGCGGCGGAGGAGACCACGAGCTAATTGCCGGAAATGGAATGCTCGAGATCGGGCGAGGTGATCAGAGACTCGACAGTTTCATCAGGGAATTGTTCCGCGAGGAGGCGGCCGAGGCTATCGCAAAACGCCTCGCGCGAAAGGTCGCGCTGGGCGCGCTCAAATTCGAGGCGAATAAATTCGAGGCGGTCGGGCTTGGCGCGGCCGAAGCGCTCGACGGCTAACGCGGGCAGCTGATCGGAATGGTCGGTGATGGCCAGTACGCGGCGCGTCAGATTGTAGTTTTCGGACCACAGGTGCAGGAGCGGCTTTTCCGTGGCACCACGTACTTCCCAGGAAAGTCCAGAGAAGGGAGCCACGCGTCCGCCATTCTCGCGAATCTCGATGGCGCCATCCGCGGTGAATTCCTTGAGGCAAGCTTGCAGCTCGGCGGAGAGGTCCACGCCGAAGAGTATAAATGAAGCAATTAGCTTTGACACTATTCTTTCTTGGAAGTAAACAGGATGCCGGAGACGCGGACGAGAGGCTGCTGGATATTCCAGGAAGAGGGAATGTGTTCGAAGGAGAATTCAAAGTCACGGCGTTCGCCCGGAGCAAACGGAGGTGTCTGAGGCGCGAACACGGCGCGGGATTCTCGCAGAACTACCTGGCCAAGTTCGTCGGAGAACTCGACAGTGAGCTCAACGTTGGAGAGCGGGAGATTACCCGCATTTGTGAGGCGGCCTTCAAGTGTGGTGACTTGCTGATTCAGAAAATTCTCGGCGCGGCTGAGAGCGAGATTTTCAATTTGTAGTTTGGCGGAGTAGGCCTGTTCGGCAGCGCCAAAAGGAAGATGAGATTCGCGCGTGCTAGAAGCAGGACGGCGCTCTGCGCCGGGCCACATCACGATGACGAGTGCGATGGCGATCGTGGCGGCGCCCATCCATGCGATCCAGGAACGGCCAGTCTTTGGCTGCGGCTGATCGGGCGTTTCGATTCGCAAAGTGTCAGGCATGCAACGCGCTCAGAGAATGATGCTGGCCTGAATGCGGCGCGACGTCAAGCAGGCGTGCAAAACAGCGGTGCGTAAAGAGAGCTGGCATGCGTAACTGCCAATGTTTAGCCGCTCATGTTTAACGGCCAACGATGAGGCGCTGAACCAGAGGTTCGGGAAGGCTGGCGGCACGCATGCGTTCCTGGACGGAGGTAATGTCATAGGGAACGCGCCAGAATTCCACGGTTTGATGTTCGAGATCGGCGATGGCAAAACCCGCGCGCGGGTCGCCATCCCGCGGCTGGCCGACGGATCCGGGATTAAGAAGATAGCGGCGCGGCTGTTCGATGCGTAGGGCGGAAAAAGATTCCGAAGCGCGCGGACGAATCTGTAGCACTTCAAGATTGGAATCCTGGTAGGAGAAGCCGCCCTGGTGATGCGTGTGTCCGAAAAAAGTAACTTCGGCTGTGGAATCAAGAAGGCCGTCGAGAGCTTGCGCGGGTGTGAATACGTATTCGTCTTCATCTTGAAACGCGCCGTGTACCAAAACAATTCCGTCGGTGGCGAGAGGTCCATGAGGGAGCCCGGAAAGCCAGGCAAGGTCCTCGGCGTTCAACTGCGAACGAGTCCAATCCACGGCAGCTTTCGCGACGGGATTGAAATCGGTAGTGTCCATCAGGCCGGCAACGGCTTTGTCGTGATTGCCGCGAATGGTTTGCGTGCCGAGTTTGCGAAGGCGGGCGACCACATCGTGCGGATCGGGGCCATAGCCGACGACATCGCCGAGACACACGGAAACGTCCCAACGGCCCTCGGCAGAATCGAGAGCAGCGGCCAAGGCTGTGGCGTTTGCGTGAAGATCGCTAAGTATGAGAATGCGCATTCATGTCATCCGCAAAATGCCCTTGAGTATAGATGAAGCGGGGAGCCGATGCACGTTACCCGGGGAGAGTTGCGCAAAGAGACAAAGAGCGACGGAGGAGCGGATAAAAGGTCTCGCGGGAATTCCAGATATTTATGGAACTTTTACAAAAACGAACAGGAAATTAGAGTGAAAGAAAATTGGCAACGCAAAACAAAACAGAAAATCAGCAGGATTAAAGAAGAAAATCCGATAGCCGACGAAACATTCGCGGGGCCCGGCTCGTCTATACATGTGCAGCCCGGATGAGCTGCTCAGGCAAATCAGAGGATTAAAAGAAAAAACCCCGCGGTGGCAGCCGCGGGGCGATGACACGCAGTCTTTCCGGCCGTTAGTCCAGGAAGAACGAGGTGTCTTGCGGGTGAGACTACTCGCCCTAAGCACGCGTGTCAACACTCTGTTGAGCTTGCGGCAGCTAGAAATTTTGGCTGACTCGATCCTGACGGAAAGGAAGTTGACACGCATGAAATTCAATTCGATTCTCCGCAGTGTAGCGCTGGCAGCCGTTTTGGCGTCGACAGTGCCACTCCTCGCAAAACCTTTCAGCAAGACCATTAACATCGCCCAGTCGGCAAAGATCGGCAAAGCTGATCTGCAAGCAGGCGAATACCGCCTGATGATCGACGGAAACAAGGCGACCGTCCAGAAGGGGAAGCAGACGATTGCGGAAAGCGAAGGTCGCTGGGAAGATCGCGCCACGAAATCCTCAAATGATTCCGTGCTGATTAGTCAGGACGGGCAGGTGAAGGAAGTCCGTTTTGCGGGACAGACTCGCGTTTTTGTATTCAACGAGTAAGCGCGGAGTTCTTCTGAACTCCTTTCGGTTGGACGAGAGGGAGGCTGCGCTGGACAATGGCCTCCCTGCTCGCTAATTTCTCAGGACAAATCTCGAAATGGCAACAGCCGACTCCTGCTGCAGTGGAGACGAATTTACCGCTTGTTGAGTTTTTTCAGGCGGCCTCAAAAAGTTTTTTTCCTCTTTCGGAAACATCCTTTAACCTTCTTTAGCGAATTAGCATGCAGTCTCCATAGCTGTAGAAGCGGTAGCCTGCTTGAACGGCATGGTTATAAGCCGCAAGAACGTTCTCGCGGCCAGCGAACGCGCAGACGAGAGCGAGCAGGGTAGAGCGAGGCAGGTGGAAATTCGTGAGCAGTGCGTCAACCACGCGGAAATGAAATCCAGGATAGATAAACAGGCGGGCATAGGCTTTGCCGGCGAGTAGCAATTCTGGAGAGCCGGATTCTGCTGCGCGAAGGGCTGCGGCTTCGAGGGCGCGGACGACGGTGGTGCCAACAGCAAGAATTGGGCGTCGTGCGAATCGCGCTTGCTGAATGCTTTGCACTGTTTGGATGGGAATCTCGTAGGATTCCGCGTGCATCAGGTGGTCTTCCAGGGTTTCGGCGTGGACCGGCTGGAACGTGCCAAGGCCGACGTCGAGTGTCAGCTCGCAGATTTCCACGCCGCGAGCACGGATTTTGTCTAAAACTTCCGGGGTGAAGTGCAGTCCTGCGGTGGGAGCAGCAATGGCGCCGGGCTGCTTGGCGAAAACCGTTTGGTAACGCTCGCGGTCAGAGACTTCATCGGTGCGATGGATGTAAGGCGGCAGGGGGATGTGGCCAAGGCGCTCGAGATGTTCCGAGACCCCGCTTGTGTCACGTGAAACAAATCGCAGGGTGCGCAACCCCAGTTCGCCGCGGGAAATCACTTCGGCTGCGAGTTCTCCATCTCCAAACTGTATGCGTTCGCCGGTTTGCATCTTGCGACCAGGGCGGACAAGGGCTTCCCACGTTTGAGAATCCACCTGACGGGTCAGAAAGACCTCCACTTTGCCGGTGAGATACTCGTGGCGCGTGGTCCGCGAGGGGGGCTGAGAGTGGACACCCTCGCGGCGGCCGAAGAGCCGGGCAGGAATCACGCGAGCATTATTCAGGACGATGAGTTCGTCACCGCGAAGGAGGTTCGGAAGATCCGCAAATAGATGATCGTTCAAGCTTCCTTCGCGGCGAGAGAGTTCGAATAGGCGGGAAGCGTCGCGGCGGCCTAGGGGGCGCTGTGCGATTTGGTCGGGCGGCAGGCGGTAATCGAGGGCATCGAGGCGCATCAAGTGCGAGTCTACCAGCATCTCAAGCTGACAGATAAAGGTAAAGACGGGTGGCGAAAATGAGCGAACTGCCATCTTTGGGCCTTTTGGAAGGAAGGATCGACACTTCAATATACTACTGTAAATGAAGGACTTAATTGGAAATGACTAAGAACAGAATCATATTTGACAATGATAGACTAATATAATATTATTCTCTTTCAGTCAGTTCACTAGGAGAACGGAAAATGAGAGCTACTTTGAACCGTTGGGAGCCGTTTCGCGGAGCTGCTACCCTGCAGGACCAAGTGAATCGTTTATTTGGTAATGTGCTGGAGCATTCTGGTGGGGAGTCTAACCTCACAAGCTGGGCACCGGCAGTCGACATTTACGAAACCGAACATGAGCTGGTCGTAAAGGCCGATCTGCCCGACATCGATCCAAAGGACTTGGATATTCGGGTCGAGAACAACATTTTGACGATTCGCGGCGAGCGCAAGTTCGAGAAGCGAGTGAACGAAGACAATTATCTGCGCG
>DATEWL010000633.1:0-3787 GCA_035258025.1 Candidatus Acidiferrum sp.
CAAAGATTTTGCTCGCAAACTCCCGGTTGACTACGGCTACAGGCGGCGCGGTTTTGTCGTCATGCCAGGACAACGGCCTGCCCGCCAATAGGGTTGTTTTCGCCGCATCGAAGTATTCCGGAGATATGTTGTACAACATGACTTCGGCAGCGGCATTCGTCGGCCTCAGATCAGAAGTCTTGTCGGTAAAGACATGCGTGCCGTTCGCGCCGTAATACAACGGTAGCCGATCGACCAATCCCACAGTCTTTACGCCGGGAATGGTCTCCAAAGCTTCGATCATGCGCTTTTGCATTGCGGGGGCGCTGTCGCCGCTATAGCCGGCCATGCTTAGAGCGGTCTCGACGAGCAGGGCATTGTGCGGCTCAAAACCGAAACTGGTGTGGAGCGAACGCGCCAGCCCGCGCACGGCGACCAGAGAAGAAGTTACCAGCACCGCGCAGATCGCAATTTGCACCGCGAGCAACAGGTCCCGTACAGTGATCCGCCGGCCCACTGTGCGGGTTGATCCCGTCTTGATGACCTGATAGGGATCGGTGCGAAGCACCTGCCTTACCGGGACTGCGCCAAAGAGGAATCCACTCGCTAAGCTCAACAGCAAAGCAACTGCATAGACACTTGCGTCTGGGTTTACAGGCACTTGGAGCGGCGCTGTTGGAAGCGGCTGCCAAACGCTCAGCGCGCGCAACAACTCAACGCTGCCCCACAGACCAATAGCGCCTCCAATCAGAGAGATCAGCACGGCTTCGGTAAAGAGTTGCCGCAGAATTCGCATCCGGCTTGAACCAAGAGCGAGTCGCAAAGCCACTTCCTTGGAACGGTCAGCGGCGCGTGCGGCAAACAGGCTGCCCAGGTTGGCGCAGGCAGCCAGTAGAATTAATCCCGCGAGCAGCATCAATCCTGTAAGAAATGCTCGCATCGGATCGCCCAGCCAGTCGCCGGCAAGACCTGGACGCGCCAAGGAAAAGGTCATTTGGCCATCGTCTTTTGGGTAGGTCTTTTCGAGATACGAGCCGATCGAGTTGAGATCGGTGACCGCCTGCGCCGGAGTGACCCCCGCCTTCAAATGCCCCAAAACCATCAAAAGGCCGCGGTTCCCGCGCGCATCCAGCACATTCACGCCCTCGACCTGTTCCTGGTTAACAAGCGGCACCCAGAAATCGGGAAAAACAATAAGCAGAGTCCCGCGGAACTCCGGTGGGGCTACGCCCAGAATGGTAAAAGGATGCTTGTTCAGCTGGACGACACGGCCGACAACGCCGCGATCATCCTGAAAATGGCTGTGCCAATACGCGTAGGTGAGGACGATATAAGGAGCGCTGTTCGGGCCATGCTCATCGGCGGCGTGAAAGAAACGGCCAAGATAGGGATGAATGCCTAATGCGTCGAAATAATTCCCGGTAGTCTCGAGAATCCAAGCGGCGGAAGGATTGTTGCCCGTATCCAGCCCTACCGAAGTGACGTTATAAGCTGCCAGATCCTCAAAGCTGCGGTTGCGATCGCGCAGATCGAGATAGTCGGGATACGAGTGATTCACGGCCTTATCGTTGCCACGCTCGATTCCGTAGAGACTCTCCGCTTGAGGTACATTCAATGGGCGCAGGATCAGCGCATTCAAAATACCAAAAACCACGGAGTTTGCGCCGATGCCCAATGCCAGCGTCGCAACGGCAACAGCGGTAAAACCGGGAGATTTGCGTAACATGCGCAGGGCGAAGCGGATATCCCGCACCAAATTCTCGATCAATAGCATTCCGCGCTCGGCTCGATAGTCTTCTTTCATCGCCTCGATGCCGCCAAACTTCAGCATGGCTTGGCGTCGTGCCTCAACGGGCGGTAAACCGGCGCGAAGATTTTCGGCGGTTTGCAGGGCGATGTGTTCCGCAATTTCTTCTCGCAATCGCTCTTCTTGTGCCCGCGTTGCCGCCGAGTTGAATAGACGGGTGAAAAACCGCCTCAGAGTTTTCATGACAAATCCTCCGGTTTTACTTCGAAGAACCGCCCAATGATTGCTGCCGTTTGCTGCCAATCCTGCGTTTCGATCTGCAAGTGCTTTCGCCCTTCTCGTGTCAGTCGATAGAAACGCGCCCTGCGATTATTTTCCGAGGCGCCCCACTCGGATTCGATCGCGCCTTCTTGCTCCAACTTCAATAGCACGGGATACAGAGTCCCTTGATTCACGGCAAGCAGATCTCCGCTGATCTGCTCGATGCGCCGCGCGATTCCATAACCGTGCAGCGGTCCCAAGACATCGAGAGTCTTCAGGACCATCAACGCCAGTGTGCCTTGAAGGACGTCCGCTTTTTGTTTCATAGCACCGCCATTTTGGTTTCCAACAGGAAGGATGCCACACTTCCTTTGGGAAAACAACAGGAAAGTGTTGAGAACGCCATCGATGATGAATTGATCCGTACAGCCCGGGAAATGTGGCTAGGGGTTCTGGCGCACGCCAAGAAAGCTCTATGTTAGAGGCGTTGGGTGCTAGGTCGTGGATTTGCGGATAGCCACCAACTCAGTTTCCACTGGCACGCCGCGAGCCACTTTCACTCGAATGACGGCTTCAAACGGTTTGAGTTCGCCGTCTTGCGAAACGGAGAGACGCAAGAGCAACTCTTCGACAGAGCTCTGCCTGCATACGTACTCGACGGCGGCTTGTGTGCCAATCGTGGTGTTTCCCGCGAGTATTAGGACAGATTGACCCGGATTCATCCCTTTCACGAGGCCCAGGACGGCATAGTCCTCGGTGAGAGGCACGCCAGAAGGAGTTGCGAAGAATTCTTTGCCTTCGTCGGGTTGTGGGTGCCTGTTGATGATGGCGTGGTCCCCTTTACGAGGGCCGGATGTAAACTGCTCGAAAAAGAATTCCTGGGTGCCGGGAATTTCCAGCAGCGAGAGATTTTCCACAGGCGAACCAATGAAAATCAGGTTGTTGTTCTTGGCGTCGTCGAGCGAAAAGAGGCTCCCGCGTTTGACGCGGATGCGGCGATGCAGGAGTCCGAAGACGCGATCGAGTTCGTGAACCGCCAAGACTTCGCCGACTCCGGTATAGTGGTCCAGGATAGGTGCTCCTGGGTCACGCGCTGCGTCGCGGTAGCGCATGCCTGTCTCGGGACGCCCGACGAAAGCTGCATTGCTAAAGACTACCCAAGGCTCTTCCTGCCCTGTGGTGAATCCTTTCCAAAAGACGCGAAAAGCGGCGGGCACCGGTTCGCTTTCGCTCGCGAGCCCAACCGGAGCCGAGGCTCGAGTCGCCAGAAGCCAGACAATGACCGTGATGGCCGCAGCTAGGAAAATGGAAAGGGAAATAACCTCGGTTCCCCACCTCCGCTCCGTGCTCTTCTCCAGGGCTTCCTTACTGAGCCCTCCATTTAAGCTATTGGTGGGAGATTTTGCCCCTAAAGCGTTGCGATGGTGAAAGGAGAGAACGTAGGTGCCCTTGGGGAGTTCCACGACAATGGGGTCCTCAAGTCCATCCGCGCTGTAGTATTCGGTGAGCTTGGAGCGCAGGCGTCCAGCCTGGACACGAACCATGGAGTCGAGTTGCGGATCGAAATCGGTGGAGCGTCCGAAGACCTCGGTCGCGATTTGGAATTCCTTAATGGGGGTGCCCGGGTGATCCGCAGCGTGCTTCGCCAAATAGCGGAGAAGTTTGCACAAGGACTCCGAGCCATGCAGAGCATGGCTACCGGCGAGCCGGTTAATCTGCTCGAGAAGATGCTCCCGTTCTGTCACATAGGTCCTTGATACGTCGGAGTAACAGGAGTGTAACAAGTCACGCATCTCCATG
>DATEWL010000634.1:0-9889 GCA_035258025.1 Candidatus Acidiferrum sp.
TATATACATCCGCTTCTTGGCCGAACAACCGGAAGCCTTCCGGCGCAATTCCGACAATGGTGTACCGCTTTACATCAAGCACCATCGTGGAATTCAAGACGTCCGGCTTTCCGGCGAAGTGCCGCCGCCAGAAGCTATAGCCGAGGATGGCCACGGGTGCGGCGCCCTGCTTGTCTTCCTCGGGCAAAAAATCGCGACCGCGTAGAAGCGCAACGCGGAGAACGGAGAACAGCCCCGGCGAAGTCTCGCGCAGGTCAATGTACTCGGGTTCGCCTGGCTGGCTGACTGTTCCGCCGTTGAATAGTGCAGCCGCCAAGTCGAGAGAGTGGCTTGACCGCGTGCAATCAAGAAAGTCCAGGTAGGCGACGTTCTGTTTGCCGAAGAGTTCTGCATTCCACTCAACGGATTGTCCGTGAACACCAACCAGCCGGTCGGACTCAGGGAAAGGCAAGGGCTTCAGCAGGACGCCATTGACGAGCGTGAACATAAGCGTCGTTGCTCCGGTTCCCAATGCGAGCGTCAGAAGCGCAACAGCCGCAAATCCAAGACGTTGTCGAAGCGTCCGCATCGCATATCGGATATCCTGCCAAAAATCTTCCAACCATCGCGTCCCGCGCGCATCTCGGCACTCTTCCTTCACCTGTTCGGGGCCACCGAGAGCCATACGGGCCCGCCGTCGCGCTTCCGTAGGATTGACGCCAGCGGCGATCATCTCAGAAATATGTTGGTCCAAATGAAAGCGCATTTCCTTGTCGAGTTGCTCTTCCATCTTTTTGCGCCGCAGCAGTCGATGCCACCAGTTCATTCCGCACCGCCTTCCGACAATTTCAGAATGAGAGCCACCGCCTCCGTCAATCGCTCCCAGCTGGCCGCTTCTGTTTCAAGTTGCGCTCGCCCCTTGGCCGTCAGGCGATAGAATTTTGCTTCCCGCCCAGTCTCCGTGTCCTTCCAGTCCGCCGCCAAAAGTCCCCGGTTTTCCAAGCGATGCAGCGCTGGATAAAGCGATCCCTGCGGAACTTGCACGACGTGCTGTGACACCTGTTCAAGCCTCTGCGCGATGGCATAGCCATGCACCGGGCCGAGCGCCACAACTTTTAGTATTAATAGGTCCAATGTGCCTTGCGGCAGGTCCGACTTCGGGTTCAACACTTATACCTCCGACTTCTGCATATATATTCTCATACGTGTAGAAGGTCAAGGTGTTTCACGATTTTCACAAGGTATTTCCCCGCCCTCCAAATGACGATTGACTCCCCTTCTCCCGCGGCAGCGAGAACCGCGCCTGGCTATCAGCAGGAGATGTAGATAGCCGTTTCCCTCCCAAATTTCCGATACATGAAATGTGATTTTTTGGTGAGCACTCTGCGGCCAGGGTTGCTATCGTGTGCCAATGACGGCGGCGCCTATGTGCCTTTCAGACCGAGGTCTGTTCTCGGGCTACACGGCAGGCCCTTTTTACGACGAGATGTTCGCCTCGCAGGGCTGCGCCCGTTCCCACTATGCCCGCCTCTTCGAAAAACTCGGCGTCATGGCGCCAACTCAATTCGAAGACCGACGCAAACACGCTGACCTTTCTTTTCTCCTTCAAGGCATCACGTTCACTGTCTATAGCGATGGCCGCGGCACCGAGCGCCTCTTCCCCTTCGATTTAATCCCCCGCATCCTGCCGCAGTCCGAATGGGCCCGTATCGAGTCCGGCCTAAGCCAACGCGTAGTAGCGCTGAATCTTTTTCTGCAAGATGTCTACGGCAAGCAGCTCATCATCAAAGACCGCAAAATCCCCGCGTCCCTCGTCTATTCCTGCCGTCACTTCCGCCGCGAAATGATTGGCCTCGAAGTCCCTCACGGGATTTACACGCACGTCTGCGGCATAGATTTGGTTCGTGACTCCGCCACCGGCGAATTTCTGGTACTCGAAGACAATGTCCGCACGCCTAGCGGCATCTCCTACGTTCTCGAAAACCGCCTGGTCATGACGCGCACATTCCCCGAAGCCTTTCAGGAGCACGAAGTGCTCCCCGTCAATCATTACCCCGCGGAACTTTCCCGTATCTTGCGCACGCTGTCGCCCCGCACTGACCCCGACGCCCAGATCGTCCTGCTAACTCCCGGCATCCACAACAGCGCCTATTTCGAACACAGCTTCCTTGCCCAGCAAATGGGCATCGAACTCGTCGAAGGCCGTGACCTCATCGTCGATGGCGTGGTCGTTTACATGAAAACGATCTATGGGCTCAAACGCGTCGATGTAATCTACCGCCGCGTCGACGACGATTTCCTCGATCCACTCTGTTTCCGTTCAGATTCCATGCTAGGCGTCCCCGGTCTAATGGGCGCCTACCGCGCCGGCAACGTTGCGCTCGCCAACACTCCCGGCAACGGCGTCGCCGATGACAAGGCCATCTACGCCCACGTCCCCACCATGATTAAGTATTATCTCGACCAAGACCCAATCTTGCGCACCGTCGATACTTATCTCTGCGACCGCGCCGACCATCTCTCCCACGTGCTCTCGAATCTCCACAATTTGGTCGTGAAAAGTGTCGGCGAATCCGGCGGCTACGGTATGCTCATGGGCCCCAGCGCCGCCCGCGCCGAAATCGAAGCTTTCCGTGAAAAAATTGTCGCCGAGCCGCGCAACTACATTGCGCAACCGATCGTTCCTCTTTCGGTCGTTCCTTCCTACGATTCCACGGCGCAATGCATGGCCGGACGCCACGTCGATCTTCGCCCCTATTGCCTTTACGACGGCCAAAAAGTCACCATTGTCCCTGGTGGTCTGACACGCGTCGCCCTGCAAGCAGGCTCTCTAGTCGTCAATTCTTCTCAAGGCGGCGGCAGCAAAGACACCTGGATCCTCCGGGGAGAGTGCTGACATGCTCTCCCGGATTGCCGATTCCCTTTTCTGGCTAGCCCGCTACATCGGGCGTGCCGAGGACACCGCCCGCATTCTCGACGTCACGTTTTACACACTGCTCGAGCAGATCCAGCAACCGCATGGCGTGCGCTGGGATCCCATCCTTTCCATGGCCGGCGAAGAAACTCTTTTCCGTCAACTCTACGCGGAACCGACAGCGCACAACGTCTTCGAATTCCTGGCCTTCAATCCCAACAACCCAAGCTCCATCATGCAGTGCATCACCAAGGCTCGCGAAAATGCTCGTACCATCCGGGATCGCATCTCCCGCGAAATGTGGGAGGACCTCAACGGCCTTTACTTCACGCTTGGCCGTTTCGATCCTCAAGAAGAAACCGCCGCGGGCCCGCACCGTTTCTGTGGCCGCGTCATTTTCGGAAGCCACCGCTTTCACGGCGTCAGTGACGCCACGCTCCCGCACGACGAAGGATGGGAGTTCTTGCGCGTCGGCTGGGCTCTCGAGCGCGCCGAAATGACCGCGCGCCTTATTGACGTGCAGTACCGCAATCTTCTCGCGCTAACATCCGCCGGCGCCACTGCCGACAACCATCAGTGGATGGCCGTCCTAAAATCCGTCGGCGCGTACGAGGCCTACCACCGCCAGTATCATTCGCCCATTGAACCCGCGCGCGTCGCAGAAATGCTCATTCTCAACTCCCAGCATCCCCGCTCCATTCGCTATTGCGTAACGGAGATGCAAGCCGGCCTTCGCGCCATCAGCAACACAGCTCCTGGCTCCTACGCAAACGAAGCCGAGCGCCTCACCGGCAAAGTTCTCGAGCGACTCCGCTACAGCCGCATCGACGAAATTCTCGACGATGGCCTCCACGAGTACCTCACCGGTCTCATCCACCAATTCAACACCATCGGCGAAGTCATAGCTCGCACCTATTTCTATTACGCGGCGGTCGCATGAACCGCTTCCACCTGCTCCATGCCACGGAATTCATCTACGATGGCCCCGTCTACGAAAGCTATAATGAAGTTCGTCTCCGCCCCATCCACGATGATCGCCAGAGCTGTCTCTCTTTCCGCCTTATCACCAATCCAGCCTCTCGCGGCTCTTCCTACAAAGACGGCTACGGAAACTGGATCCATGTCACCAGCATTCTTCCGCATCATCGCCGCCTCAGAATCGAAGCCGAATCCGTAGTCCTGGTCCACGAAGCTCCCGCTCCCGAACCTGGAAGCATGCCGCTAGGCGAACTCGATGCCATCCGCGCCGAGCTTTTCGAAGAGCATTTTGACTGGCTCGCTCCCAGCGCCTACGTCCCTTATCTCCCTGAGCTAGCCGAGATTTCCAGAGCCGCCGAAGCCGCCTGCGACGGCACAGTCGCCGGCTTTGCGCACACCGCCTCCGACTTCATCCACGAAAATTTTGTCTATATGAAGGGCGCCACGCACGTAAACTCTTCCGTCCGCGATTCCCTCGCGTTACGCGCCGGTGTCTGCCAGGATTTCGCTCATCTCTTGATAGGGGTTGTCCGCATGCGCGGCCTGCCGGCCCGCTATGTTTCCGGTTATCTGGTGAGTGGCAGCGCCGGCCCCGGCGCCAAACAAGAAGAAGTAATCGGCGGCCAAGCTTCGCACGCGTGGGCGGAAGTTTTCTTACCGGGCGGCGGCTGGTTCGGCTTTGATCCCACGCTAGGCAAACCCATCGAGCTTCGCCACATTCGCGTCGCCTACGGCCGCGACTATGGCGACGTCCCTCCGGTACGAGGCGTATACAAAGGTCGCGCCGGCCAAAGTCTCTCTGTCGACGTGCGCTTCCGCCCCGCGCTTGACGATTCCGGCCACGAACAAATCGCCGAACCGTCCTCCGAATCCGACGACTCCCAAAACCCCATCCCAGAGCGTCAGCAGCAACACAGCCAGCAATAATCCCGCTTCATTGCCCCAATTCACAGTTTCCTCAGGCGCGCGGGACGCATCGAATCCACTTTGCAGTAAAAAGTACTTGACAACGGGAAGTCCTGCGGTATCCTAATCCTACCAACCGAGCCTATCCGCCTAATCAAGAAACGGAGGCGAAACATGGACGCGACACACGCAACTCCATCCCAACCGCTGACCAATTCCCCATCCGGTCCCTTCCGCCCAATCCTCTCCGACGCCATCCATTTCTGGGAGATACGCCGCATCTTTTACAATCTAGCCCTTGTCACTGCCTCTCTCGCCTGGCTGTTCGCCACTTGGCCCCATTTCCGCCCGGCATTCAATCTCATCTATCTTCCACCTATCGCCGTCCTGGCGTTACTCGCCAACGTCTGCTACTGCGCCGCGTACATGATCGACATCCCCATGCAGCACTCCACTCTCAGCACCGCCTGGAAGCGTTACCGTTGGATCCTCTGGCTGGTAGGAACACTCTTCGCCCTGCTCCTCGCCAATTATTGGATCGCCGACGAGATCTATCCCGACTTCCACTGATCCAACCGCTGCCCACATCTCAATAAACGGCGGCTACTTGCCTACCACCAGAATCGCAAACGAATCCGGCACCATCGTCCCTCGCCCCGGCCGCTCTCCCGGCGCCGGCGGAGGTGGCGGAGTAAACTCCGCGCCAATCAGCAAAATGTGTCCGGTCTTTCCATCGAGCGTCAGCGTCTTTGCGCTCTGCATTGTCTGCACCGTCTGCTCCACCACAAAACTGGTCGGACTATTTTCCTTAATCACCGTCAGCGTCCCGTCGCGCTGCGAACTAAACGCTTCCAAGGTGTCCGGATTAAACACCGCTCCGTCCACGCCATTCCCGATCGGCAGGCTCGTAATAAACTTCCCGTCCACCGAGCTCAGAATCGCCATCACCGCCGGCTCATGGCAGGCCGCAAACAGAATATGATTCTTCACATCAAAAGCCAGCCCGCCCGGTCCGCCGCACTTCCCCGCCAAATCATAATGCGCGGTCACGGTCATCGTCTTCGCGTCCACCACCGCGATGTTGTCCTTGTCCTCGATGTCCACATATATATGACCATTCCCGTCCGTAACCGCCTGCTCCGGCGCTCCCCCCAAATCAATCGTCCCGGCAATCGACCCATCCGCCGCATTAATCACCGTCGCATTCGGAGCGCGGTGACTGAACACGTACACTCGCGCGTTAAACGGATCAAACAAAATCCCGTCCGGGCCGCCTTCCACATCAATCGACTTGATCGTCGCCAGCTTCTTCGTATCCCACATCACTACCGGCTTGCTGCTCCCAAACCCATGCCCCGACTTCGGGTCCACCGCCGCCCCGCGCGCATTCGCATTCGCAATCGTTCCGACCGATGCCAGCGTATCCAAATCAAACACCGTTATCCGCGCTCCAGTCTGACCCGTTCTCGGTATATACAATCGGCGTCCCGCGTCATCCGCGTACACGTAGTCAAATCCGCCGTCCCCTCCCACTTTCGCCGTCTTCAAAACCTTGTAAGGCCCCGCCGGAGCCTGCTGCCCAAATCCAAAACCCGCAAACATCAACATCGCCATTGTCATCACAACCGTCGCAAAAACTCTTCGCATAACATTCCTCCTCAGCGCTCTATTGTCCTTCCAGCTCACCCAGTCGCGCCGAAGTATACACCTCGCAACCTGTCCGCCAGTTAAACGCAATCGTCTACCCTCTGACCGAACCTCACTCCAACTGATCCGCCCCCCACACCGTCATTCCGAACGGAGCAGGCCGACGCTTTTTCTTCCCCTTTTGCTCCTGCAAAAGGGTCGGCCCGCGCAGTGAGGAATCTCTCTTCCTCTTCCTCAATCTGGCCCGTACTTCGCTCTTTGCAGAAACGCCACTCAGCGGCCCGCCGCCCACACCACCGTTATAGCAATGGGTAAGTCTATAGGACTATAATGCCGCCCAAAGGAGCACCTCCCGATGGCCGACCAAAAAGAAGCACAGAGGACATTCGCAGCGCGATGGTTCGAAGAAGTGTGGAATAAGTCGAGACGCGAAGCCATCGACGAAATGTTTCCCGAGGAAGCTGTCCTTCATGATGGCAGCGCTGATTATCGTGGCCCCGCGGAATTCAAGCGTTTCTACGATGCGCTTCGCGAGCAATTATCGGACGTTCGTGTGACCCCACTCGAAACCATCTCCGAAGGCGACATGGTCTGCACGCGCTGGTCATCCACGGCAAAACATTCCAGCACAGGCAAGCCTCTGCAAGTCACCGGCATCAGCATCCTCCGCTTCAAGGACGGCCGCCTCGTCGAAGCCTGGCAAAATTGGGATCAGTACGGCATGCTGCAACAGCTCCAAGACGCCCCCAAATCGTTCTTCCAAACCGCCGGATAAATAATAATCCTGCCCTCCGTTGGAAGGCTGGCGCACCCGGCGGAGTGAATTTTGCAGGTTCCACAGTGTCCGCCCACACTTCCATCTCGATAGCGTTAGGCAGCGTCGGGTCTTGATTAACGCGGTTACCGGAAGAGTGAAATCAGTCTAAAACCACATGTCCGGTTTCGCCAATCGGGTGCGGTTAGAGTTCAGGCGTGATGGTGGTGCAGTTGGTCCCTGCGGTGATGGCGGTGATGAGAGCGAAAAAACCGCCCATCGCAGACCGCGCAGCGATAAGGGTTTTGAAACAACGCATGGTGAAAGAACCAATCTTTGAAGCCGCTTCTTCTCGAACGGAAGAATTGTTTGCCGCCGCAATAGGGACAACCAGGGACTTGAGGCTGAGAAGTGGTTTCGTACATGGGAAAACCATCTGCTTGGGATAACGAGGAAGCCCGCGATGACGCCCCCGGAGGCTCCCGAGCGACTGCCATCGCGGACCTAGCTCGCAGTTTCACTATCAAATGGAAGTTATGACTGGCCTGAGAGTCTGTCTGTTCAAAATTGTACACACCGGGTAGGCATATCTCATAGTGTCGAAACTCCTGATTAACGGCCGGTGGCCCGGAGTTAGCTTCCCGCGATTTTCTGCTCGCTCTAGAAAAACGCGGAGGGTGCCCCAGGTTCGTTTTTTGAACCTGGGTCTTGGGTTGGCTGTTGCTGGCGGGTGGCCGCGCCCCAATACTTCCGTGGCCCATCCCTTTGCGCCGCATTTTGTGAAGGAGTGGGACCGTTTTCCGCCAGCGTCTATTTCCTGAGTTCCACCGGCCGGCTATTTCTTTTCGATCTGCTCTTTCAGGTGTTTCGCGCAGGCTTCCGCCGTTGTCTGTTCGCCGTGCAGAGTGTTTTTCTTGTTCACGGCATACGCGAAGACGATAACGCCGCTCGCTCTGTCTATCATCTGCACGCTGGCCGCATCGTCGGAGTGAATTTGTCCCGTAAAGGCGATTTTGGCCCATCCGGGCTTCTTTTCTTCGGCTGTACCTCTGAGAATGTAGGTGGCTTGCTCCCTGCTGGCCACTGGCACCAGGGGCACGCCCTTCTTCTGGAATGCCGCTGCGATGTAGTTCTCAAAGCCCTCCATCGGTTCAACATAAACGGTCGCTCCCGAAATTATATGAGTGTTGACCGGGACTGCCGCCGGTGTGACCACTTGCATAGGTGAACTAACCGGAGCTGCCGCGTTGGGGTTCGGCTGCCCGCCAGCTGGGGATTGATCCGCTGATGGCGGAATAGCGGCTGCGGGAGGTTTGACGGGAGCGGTTGGCTGCTGCGCTGCCTGCTTTGCGTCCACAACGTGGCACGCCATCCCATTCACTAGCGTTTCATTCGAGTAGACCACGTTGCCCGATGCTGATATATCGCGGCACTCCATCTTAACCGGAGCTGGCGCTTGTTGTTGAGCGAGCGCGCCACTGGTGGAAAACACAAACACAAGGACAGCTACATAAGTCTTCACTATATTGATCCTCCAGCTAACAGCCTGCGGCACAAGAATCGTACGGTAGAACGTTACCTTCGTACTGCTGTGAGGAAAGGATTACATGGTCTCAAGGGCAGGTCGCTCTAGGGGTAGTTTGACGGAGGAATGGGGGACGGGGAGAGGAACGTGTGAAGAAATTGAGCCTGCGGCTGAGCCAGCGGGGCGGGTGGCATACACACCTTTTCTTCGGCGGGTGGCCCGGACGTAAAATGCAGGAACGAATCTGGGTGGCCCACACGTCGCTTTTACGTGTGGGGCTTTTGACTTTTCCACACGTTTCCAAGGCCTTATCAAATTAATCAGCCCCCGCCCAAACCCTTAAAATCCTTCAACTTCCGCCAGCCTCGTTCGAATGCCAACTCAGTAATCCAGAAAACTATTGACAATCGGTAATACTCATGCTACCATCTCTTGTGATCGTCGCCAGTCCTACACATATCTCTCTTCCCCTTCTCCGTGCGCGGCGTTTACCCCTACCCGGTCGGGGCATCGGAGTTCACCCCGAGCGGCTCGGGGCGTTTAGCTCTCTTCTTTCGTCTTCTAACATTTCAACCTTCAAACCTTCCAACCCTCAAACGGTCCCTTCCCCAAGCCCTTTCCCTGCCACTCTTACAACCCGCGTCAAGCATAAGCCCTTTCCCTGCCACTCCTACAAAAAACACCCGGGGTGGGGGGCTGCCACGTTCAATTCTTTCGTGGCACAGACTTCAGTCTGTGCTCTTTTGCGACAGTCTACTTCGGAAATTCCAGAAGCGAAGGAACTGCAGGAATTGAAAAATCTCGCCGTCCTGCCAGTCTCCAGTCACGAGTCGCCAGTTGCGGCTCAGGCTCTCTCTTCCACAAGTCACCAGTCACAAATCACTAAGTCCTATAAAATCCGCACTTTCGAAAAACGCACCCGTAACCCCCTTGGAATCCGCAGTTTCACAACACAGGACTTAAAACCCTTTAGAATCCGCAGTTACAGAAAAACCGGGGTGGGGGGGGCCCCGCATCCTTCAAGCCATTTCGGACGGGCCAGCTACTAACTATTCCCTACTCACTGGATGTCCATCAATGATTAACCGTCGACCGGAACGCCGCTCCATCCAGCACCGGCTGCAAACTCTGCAAGACCTGAGGAAAGTCCGCAGCGAGCGTAGTCACCGTCAAAACCCCGACCGAA
>DATEWL010000635.1:0-4644 GCA_035258025.1 Candidatus Acidiferrum sp.
CAAGAATGGAACCAGGAGAGTGCCGCCTCCGATGCCGAATAGTCCGGAAGCTACCCCGCAGAGGCACGCCGCTCCAAAAATGCCGGCGTCCCGCATCGGACCCTCAACCACGGGCTGACTCCCCACCGGTGGAGACCGGTATCCGGTGCTCCGCCTGCGGTTTTCGCCAAAGTAAGAACGCTGCCAGGATCAGAAAACAACCGAACAGCCCTTTGAGGTGGCGCGAAGCGAGTGGTACGGCGATCAATCCACCCAAATAACCACCCAGGAGCATTCCCAACGCGCACAGAATTCCAGCGCGCAAATCCACTTGGCCCTGGTTCCAGTATTCTCTCAATGCGCCAAGTCCCACGGGTGGCAAAAGAATAAAAAGTGAGGTGCCCTGAGCCAGATGCTGGTCCATGTGCAGCAGATAAACTAAAGCCGGCACCAGCACCACGCCACCGCCAATACCTAGCAAACCCACGAGCACGCCAACAGCGAGCCCAAGCAGCAGGACGATGAGAGTCATGGGTGAATTGCGGCAGCGGTTCGCGCGTTATTTCTCTCAGCAAAATACATCGGTTCTATCTTGCCGCGTCTCGGCGCGCCCCGCAACCACTCTTAAACAAGCGGTAACACTCTGAGAGCCCATGATTTTTTGTTAGTGTGGAACCTGCTATATTGATGTGTCTTTGCCCAATCGGCCAGATGGCCGGTTTTATCCCCAAAAATGATTAGGAGAGCGACGTAACTCATGCCGATAGACCGGAAACCTGAATTCTTCAAAGGCGCTCAATTGAAAGTCGCCATCATTGGCTGCGGATACGTTGGGCTTCCGCTGGCACTGCGTTTCGCAGAGGCTGGGCACAAAGTCACGGGATTCGACACCGATCCAAACAAGGTGTCTATGCTCAATGCTGGAAAGTCTTACATCGAGCACATCCCGCAAACCAAAATCCAACAGTTTGTCAACTCCAAGCACTTCAGCGCCACCACGGATTTCGCGCGCATCAAGGAAGCGGACGCCATCATTATTTGCGTGCCAACGCCTCTGGATGAGCGCCGTGAACCTGATCTCAGTTATGTCGAGCAGACCGCGATTTCCGTCCAGCCTCATCTCCAAAGGGGCCAGCTGGTTGTTCTTGAATCAACAACCTATCCTGGTACCACCGAGGAGCTCGTTCTCCCCATCCTCGAAAAGAGCGGCCTGCACTGTCCCATCGCTGCCGGTCCGGAAAACGAAAATATTGCGTGCGATTTCTTCCTCGCGTTCTCGCCGGAGCGCGAAGATCCCGGCAATAAACAGTTTGGCCTGGCGCAGATTCCCAAAGTCGTCGGCGGCGTAAATCCGCCGAGCGGCCGCGCCGCGCAATCGATCTACGCTCAGGTCGTCGCGCGCGTCGTGCCGGTTAGCTCCACACGAGCCGCGGAAATGGCCAAGCTCCTTGAAAACATCTTCCGTTGCGTCAACATCGCGCTCGTCAACGAGCTGAAAATGCTAAGCCTGCGTATGGGAATTGACATCTGGGAAGTGATCGACGCGGCCGCCACCAAACCGTTCGGCTTTATGCCCTTCTACCCCGGCCCGGGCCTCGGCGGACACTGTATCCCTGTCGATCCGTATTACCTTTCCTGGAAGGCGCGCGAGTTCGACTTCTCGACGCGTTTCATCGAACTGGCCGGCGAAGTCAACACCGCCATGCCCTACCACGTGGTCGACGCGGTTGCCGCGGCTCTGAACGACCACAAGAAGAGCCTCAAAGGATCAAAGCTGCTGATTCTTGGCGTAGCGTATAAGAAGGACGTCGACGATCTGCGCGAATCGCCCACTCTGAAAATCATGCAACTGCTCCAGCTGCGCGGCGCGAACCTCGAATATAACGATCCCTATTTCCCTAAGCTCCACAAAATGCGTCACTACAACTATGAAAACATGAAGTCCGTCCCGCTGAATGCACAAACCCTGGGAAGCTACGACGGGGTCATCATTGCGACGGATCACTCGAGCTACGATTACGTAGCAATCGTGGATGCCGCCAAGCTTGTTGTGGACACCCGCAACGCCACGCGCCGCGTCATGCGCCATCGCGACAAAATCGTTCTGTGCTAGGCGCCGATGGTCTCATCCGCTGAAGAGATCCGACGGCAACTCGAGGAAAGCGCTCGCGTGAAGCGAAGCTTTTCCGATGGGCTGATCTCGCGCATCGGACAATTTGCCGAAAAAAGCGCGGCGGCTCTCCGGGGCGGCGGAAAAATCGTCTTTTTTGGAAATGGCGGAAGCGCGGCTGACGCGTTACACCTCGCGGCTGAGCTTGTCGTCAGGCTGCGAACCGATCGCCGCGGCCTCGCCGCGCTTGCACTGACCACGAATCCGTCCGTGCTCACCGCAGCCGGCAACGACTACGGATTCGAGCGCATTTTCTCCCGCCAGATCGAATCGCTCGTCGCTCCGCAGGACATTCTCGTGGCCCTCTCGACCAGTGGCGCAAGCCCGAACATCGTGCGTGGTGTGGAAGCTGGCCGGGCCCGCGGCGCTTATCTTGTCGCTTTCACTGGCGAAACAGGCGGCGCGCTCGCCGGCAGTGTCGATCTTTTGCTCAACGTGCCCTCGCAAGATCCGCAGCGAATCCAGGAAGCCCATATCACGATGGGCCACATCGCTTGTGCGTTGATAGAGCAGCTGGCCACAACATAGCGCCCGGCTGTGTTTGGCCGTCGCGGCATTCCTTCCTCTTCAGATTCGGAAGTCCTTCTGCAAGCCACAAACGAAGAACGAACTCTTACTTCGCGTGCACCAGCTGTACCTGTGCCGTCGCGAAGGGCATAATCGCCTCCAGCAGCACTGGCGTGCGCGCGGCGTTATTTGCGAAGTACATCGTGAAATGGGCGTCCTTCATCTCTTGCCCGTTCTCAAATACACGAATCTCAATCTTGGAGGATTTGTAGCTTCCCGCAGGCACGGTCACCGCCTCGCCCGCGCTGACGAGCTTCGCCCTGACGTCATACAATTTGTGCCCATCGTAGACAGGGCATCGAACTTCCGCTGTCTTCGTCCAATCCACATTTCGCAAGAATTGCAGCATGCCGAGTGGGTCTCGCGTGCCAGGAAGGACCCGTGTTTCGGTGGCCTCGGGAGGCGCCGGCTCTCTTCCTGTGGCCGTCATCCGCTGGATGGAATCCACTTTCTGTCCGCGTTCACTCAGGTGCATTTCGTACAGCAGGCTGGTCATCGTCGCGGCATCGCTGTACGAATCAAACTGGTCGTCCAGCTCGAAGACCATGCGCAGGGGGCTTTCCGTGTGTGCAAACGCCTGGAGATGCCACGCGTTCTTGCCGAAAAAATCCTTGTGTTCGCCCACCTGCAATTTCAGAGTGGCCACATTGTTCAGGCTCGAGACATTCGCTGTGTAATCCAGCACTTCGCCCCCTCGCAAGGGTAGTCCGGGACCTGCCGCGGGCTCCCCATTCCTGTTAGGGCTCGAAGCAGCAGGAGTGCTTGTCGGCGCAACGGCGGGAAGCTCCGTCGCCGGGGTGATCATCGGCTCGGAGGCACGCGCGGAAGCCCAGGCGCGCGCCAGTCCCGCGTTTCTCTCTCTCATCCAGTAGTAGCCCCCCGCTGCGCATCCAAGCGCCAGCAGGCCGGCGATGCCAATGACTTTTCGGTAGCTCATGCTCTTTGTGTGACCTGCACGGGAAACAGTCCCTTGCCTTTTGGCCTTCCGTCGTACAATACGAATTCGTTCGCGATAGCCCGGCAAAGTCCGCCGAACGCTACCCGCAAACTCTGAGGTTACCAAAACGCGGGGCCCGCGTCTTTGCCGGCGCCGCGTTAAATGACCGAGACGGCACTGCGCCGCTCTCGGACCTCGAATCGAGGGAGGAATTCCTGAATGCGCTACGTCGTCACGGGCGGCGCCGGTTTCATCGGCTCGAACACGGTAGACGAACTCGTGCGGCGCGGCCACAGCGTGGTTGTGCTCGACGACCTTTCGTCCGGCAAGGAAGATAACCTTGTCGAAGTCCGCAACAAGATCACTTTCATAAAGGGCAGTATCACGGACATCGAAGTCGTTCGCAAGGCCATGCACGAGGCCGAATACGTTCTGCACCTCGCGGCGCGTACTTCGGTCCCGCGCTCCGTCAAAGATCCCATCGAAACAAACAAAATAAACATCGATGGAACTCTAAATGTCCTCGTCGCCGCGCGTGACGCAAAGGTGAAACGCGTCGTTTTCGCCGCTTCTTCCTCTGCTTACGGCGAGACCCCCACGCTTCCCAAAGTCGAAACCATGCCCCCGGCGCCCATTTCGCCCTACGGCGTCACTAAGTTCGTTGGCGAGCTTTACGCGCAAACGTTTGGCCGCTGCTATGGCCTGGAAAATGTCTCACTTCGCTACTTCAACATTTTCGGCCCTCGCCAGGATCCCGGCTCGCCTTATTCCGGCGTCTTGGCGAAATTCTGCACGTCCTTTCTGGAAGAAACACAACCCGTCATGTTTGGCGACGGCGAACAATCCCGCGATTTCACTTTCGTCGAGAACGCCGTGCAAGCTAATCTCCTCGCCTGCGAAGCCCCAAACGTTTCCGGCAAAACTTTCAACGTCGGCACCGGCGCCCGTTTTACCTTAAATCAGACAGTTCAGTTGCTTGCAAAGATTTCCG
>DATEWL010000636.1:0-5247 GCA_035258025.1 Candidatus Acidiferrum sp.
AAACCGTTGACTTCGTTCCCAACTTCGATCAAACGCGCGAAGAGCCTTTCGTCCTTCCGTCACGCATCCCCAATCTGCTCGTCAATGGCGCCAGCGGAATCGCGGTTGGCATGGCCACCAACATTCCGCCGCACAATCTGCGCGAGATCGTGGAAGCCGCGGTGATTCTGCTCGATAAGCCGGACACGCCGCTGAAAGAAATCATGAAGATCGTGCCGGGGCCGGATTTTCCGACCGGCGCGTACATTGCTGGCCGCGAAGGCATCGACGCTGCCTACAGGACGGGTCGCGGCAGCTTCATGATGCGCGCCAAAGCCGCCATCGAGGAAGTTGGCAAGGACCGCGAAAATATCGTAGTCACCGAAATCCCGTACCAGGTGAATAAATCCAGGCTGATCGAACGCATCGCCGAACTGGTGCAGACCAAGAAAATCGAAGGCATCTCCGACGTCCGCGACGAATCCTCGCGCGAAGGCATGCGCATCGTCATTGAAATCAAACGTGGCGAGGAATCGCAGCTCATCCTCAACAATCTTTTCAAGCACACGCAGATGCAGGAATCGTTCGGCATGATCCTGCTCGCGATCGTGGGCGGCCAGCCACGCGAACTTGGTTTGATTCCGCTAATCAAACTGTTCCTCGAGCATCGCCGCGACGTTGTGCTACGCCGCACGCGCTACGAACTGCGCAAAGCCGAAGAGCGCGAGCACATTCTCGTTGGTTATCAGGTTGCTCTCGATCACTTGGACGCCGTCATCCGAATCATCCGTGGTTCCTCAGGCCGCGCCGACGCTAAGCAGAACTTGCTCAATTATTTTTCCGAGCAAGACGTCACCATCACCGAGAACGGAAAGTCCCGGAAGATCGAAGGCGTCAAGCTGGACGGCAGGAAATACCGAGTCGCCGCACTCGAGGGTGAAATCACTCGGTCTGTCTCTGACGGTCTGACGCCCATTCAAGTGGACGCCATTCTCGAACTGCAACTCCATCGCCTCACGCAGCTCTCCGTCGACGAAATTCTGAAGGAATTGAAGTCCATCCGCGAGCATATCGCCGAGCTAAAGGAAATTCTCTCAAGCGAAAAAAAACTGAAACAGGTTATCACTGGAGAATTGCGCGAGGTCCAAAAGGCGTACGGTGACGACCGCCGCACCCAGATTGTCGATAAGGTCGACGAGATCAAGCTCGAAGATTTGATAGCAGACACCGAGATGCTAATCACGGTGAGCCATGCCGGCTATATCAAGCGCACCGCAGCGGACACGTACAGGCATCAATCGCGCGGCGGCAAGGGCCGCATCGGCGCGCGCACGAAGGAAGAAGACTTTGTCGAGCACATGTTCATCGCCTCGGCGCACAGCTACATTCTGCTCTTCACCTCGAAAGGCCGCGTGTACTGGCTCAAGGTATACGAACTGCCGGAAGCCGCCGCAGCCACGCGGGGCAAAGCGATTTCCAGTCTCGTGAAATTCCAGGAAGACGAAAAGCTTACGGCTCTCGTCGCGGCGCAGAACCTCGAAGAAGAGGGGCGCTTCGTCTTCATGGCCACAAAGAGCGGTACGGTTAAGAAGTCAACACTGACTGAATTTTCGAATCCGCGCTCGACGGGAATCATCGCTGTTAATCTCGACGGAAAAGATGAACTTATCGGCGCCAAACTCACCGACGGCAAACAGATGATCTTCCTTGCCAGCCACGAAGGGCAGGCAATCCTCTTCCGCGAAACCGAGGTTCGCCCCATGGGCCGCAACGCCGGCGGCGTCAACGGCATGGACCTCGACAAGGACGACTACGTTGTGAGCATGGACGCGGTCCAGCCCGACTTTGAAATCATCGCCAAGGAACACAAGGTTACCACGCAGAATCTTGAGGAGCTCGAAAACGAGCAGATCAAGGACTCTCTGGTGACGCTCATGCTCACCGTTGCCGAAAAGGGCTTTGGCAAGCGCACGCCGCTAGCGGAATACCGCATCACGTCGCGCGGCGGCAAGGGCGTCGTCAACATGAAGACGACCGACCGCAACGGCTCCGTCGTGGCCACTCTGCAAGTCACAGAAGAGTCCGACGTGATGATCATTACCCACGACGGAAAAGTGATCCGTGTGCACGCGAACGAAATTCGCGAGGCGGGGCGCTCCACCCAAGGCGTTCGCCTGTTGCGCCTTGAAGAAGAAGATTCCGTCGCCGCCGCCGCCGTCCTGCAGGAAGAACAAGAAGAGGAAAAGAAGTAACCGGGTCTCTGCCTTTCTAGGGGCGCAGCTTTACCCTGAGCGCGAGCAAAGGGACGCTTCGACCCTACAACACCAATAGTTAGTGTTAGAATCTTTTCCCTTATGAAGATTACGCGACGATTATTTGCACTCCTGTTGCTCTTCTCCGCGCCATTGCTATTGTTTTCCAGGACGCAAACGCCGGCAAAGCCAGCCGTGAAGGGCCAGTACATCGCCTACGTCGGCACGTACACCTCAAAAACGACCAGCAAAGGGATCTACGCCTACCGGTTCGATCTGGAGAAGGGCCAGCTCGCCTCTATCGGCGTCGCGGCGGAGACGACAGATCCTTCCTTTTTGGCCGTACACCCCAACGGCAAGTATCTCTACGTCGTGAATGAAGTCGGCAATTTCAATGGAGGAACCGGTGGAGCACTGAGCGCCTTTGCCATCGACGCAAAAACCGGTACCCTCAAATTCCTTAATCAAGTGCCCACGCGGGGCGCTGGGCCTTGCCACGTTTCCCTCGACAAGGAGGGCGCATTCGTCCTGGTCGCGAATTACGATGGCGGCAGCATCGCGTCGTTTCCTATTCACGATGACGGCAGCCTCGGCACCACAAGCGGCTTCGTCCAACATTCCGGTTCTGGCCCGAACAAGGAACGCCAGGAAGGCCCGCACGCCCACTGGATTGGCACATCGCCCGACAATCGTTTCGCTCTCGCGGTCGATTTAGGCCTCGATCAGGTCATCGTCTATGGCTTCGACCCGATCAAAGGGGTTTTCACGCCGATGCTTTCCGGCTTTGCAAAAGTGAAACCGGGTGCCGGCCCGCGCCATCTTACGTTTCATCCTAACGGCAAGTTTGCCTACGTGCTGAGCGAGATGGAGTCGTCTGTGACGGCCTTCTCTTATCAGGCGAAGACGGGCGGTTTGACGTCTCTGCAAACCATTTCCGCTCTGCCGAAGGATTACTCCGGTCCAAAGGAAGCCGCCGAGATTGCCGTGCACGCCTCCGGCAAATTTCTCTACACCTCGAACCGCGGCCACGACAGCATCGCCGTTTTTGCCATCGACGAAAAGAAGGGAACGCTGAAATCTCTCGGCCAGGTCCTGACCGGCGGCAAAACGCCGCGCCATTTTGCAATCGATCCGACAGGCGCCTACCTTCTTGCCGAGAATCAGGAGTCGAACAATATCGTCGTCTTTCACATCGATCCCGCAACCGGCAGTCTCACGCCGACGGGCCAGACCATCGAGGTACCTTCGCCGGTGTGTATAACATTTGTCGCAGCTCAATAGCAGCGTTACAATCCGCCTTCCACTTCATACCATCGGGAGAACCAAATGATTCGTATTGGAAAAGTATGCGTGCATATCCTGCAGAGTTTCGCCATGTTGCTGTTTCTTTCCGTGGCGGCGGCCGCGGCGCTAGGTGACGGCGAGACCGCGCCGGCTCGCGACTCGAAACAGCCAGTCGACGACGCGTACACGGCGAAAATTCATAAATACACCACGCAGCCATTCTTCACCTCGCCGCTCGTCGACTATTTGCCCGCCTCGAAGAATGTTCCGACTCCAGAAGCCGTTCTCGGCGACGTGGCCGGTGCGCCAGGAATCCTTCCGTACGCGGAAGACGTGTACAAATATATGCGCCTCCTCGAAAAGGCCAGTCCGCGCGTGAAGGTCTTCTCCATTGGCAAAACGGAGGAAGGGCGCGAGATGATCGCCGTGGCGGTCTCTTCGCCGGAAAATCTGAAAAATCTGGAAGAGAACCGCGCGCAACTCGCGAAGCTGGCCGATCCCCGCTCGATAAAACTGGATGACTCGGAAGCCGACCGCATCGTCGCGCAAGCTGTGCCCGTGTATTACATCACCGGAACAATTCATTCGCCCGAAACCGGGGCACCGACTGCGTTAATGGAGTTGGCGTACCGCCTTGCGGTCGACGAGAGCCCCTACATCCGCGAAATCCGCGAGGGCATGATCACGCTCATCACGCCGGTCGTCGAGGTCGACGGCCGCGACCGCATGGTGGACATCTATCGCTGGCATCTCTCGCACCCCAAGGATTTTTATCCACCGCTCATTTATTGGGGCAGGTACGTGGCGCACGACAACAACCGCGACGCCATGGGCGTGACTCTCAAGCTCACGGAAAACGTGCTCAAAACCTATGTCGGCTGGAAAGCCCAAGTGCTGCACGACCTGCACGAATCCGTGCCCTATCTCTACGACAACACCGCCGGCGACGGCCCCTTCAACGCCTGGGTCGATCCGATTCTCACCGACGAATGGCAGATGATTGGCGCGCGCAACGTGGCGGACATGACCAAGTTCGGCATGCCCGGCGTTTTCACACACGGCGTTTTTGACACCTGGTCGCCGGGCTATCTGATGTTTATCGCTGCGATGCACAACGGCATCAGCCGCCTCTACGAAACATTCGGCAACGGCGGCGCGGACACGCTGGAGCGCACGCTCGATCAGGAAGAATACGCGCGCACCTGGTACCGCCAAAATCCCCCGCTGCCGAAAGCTCTTTGGTCGCAACGCGACAACAACAATTACGAACAAACCGGCCTGCTCACCTCGCTCCACTATTTCAACGAGAACAAGCGGCTCTTCCTGAAAAATTTCTATCTCAAAGCTAAACGTTCCGTCACCAAGCCCGGCGCAGAGGGTCCCGCAGCGTATGTCTTTCCCGCAGACGATCCACGCTTGGGCTCGCAAGCCGCGTTATTGCAGGTATTGCAGAAGCAAGCTGTTGAAATTTCGCGCGCGGCGGCGGCTTTCACGGTCACGCTTCCCGTAAAAAAATCCGCGAAACCAAAAAAGGATGCGAAAGACACGAAAGAAAAGGAAGCGCCCCCTGCTCCAACCACTCGCGATTTTCCTGCTGGCAGCTATATCGTTCGCATGGACCAACCCTATTCACGAATCGCCGATGCGCTCCTCGACCACCAATACTGGAGTCCCGATGATCCGCAGAAAACGCCGTATGACGATACGGGCTGGACCTTTGGCGAGCTGTTCG
>DATEWL010000637.1:0-6911 GCA_035258025.1 Candidatus Acidiferrum sp.
GACGACCAGAAGGTGCGGCTTAGGAGTCATCGGGTCGATTCCGTTCCGTTGAGCTCGGTCACGCCTGTAGGTGTGAGTTCCGCAGCTGGGAGTTCCACAAGAAAACGAGAACCTACCGGCTGGTTGTCCTCCACATGAATGCTGCCGCCGTGCTCGGCGACGATGCGCGCCGCAATGGCCAGGCCAAGTCCAGTTCCACGATTCTTCGTTGAAAAGTGCGGCAGAAAGAGTTTGTCTTTGTCTTGCGGTGAGATGCCATGTCCGGTATCAGACACGCAGATTTCGACCGTTTCGGCATCGGGATGCGCGCAAGTGGAAATAAGGATTTCCCGGAAGGTTGAGTTCTCCAACGCTTCCGCGGCATTGTCGATCAAATTGACCACAACACTGCGGAGCAGCCCGCCATCGGCGCGAACGGGCGGCAGATTATCCCCTAGAGAGGTCTTAAGCGTGATCCCATCGAGGCGCCCGGAAAAAACCTCCACCGCCTCGTGCACTATCGTGTTGGCGTTCGTAGCCGTGAGCTTGGCGGTGGGGAAGCGGACGAATTGGGAGAACTCGTTGACGAGCGCCGCAAGCGTCGAGACTTCCCGCTCGATCAAGCGCGAACACTCGTGCACAAGCTTCGTCAACTCGATGTCGCGCGGAGCCTTGGATTCAGCGGCATCTCGCCGTTCGAGAAAGCGCGACAATCTCTGCGAAGAAAGCTGAATCGGCGTCAACGGATTCTTAATTTCGTGAGCGATGCGACGGGCAACTTCCTGCCACGCAGCCGATTTTTGTGCGCGCAGCATTTCGGTGAGATCGTCAAGGACCAGAACGTAACCAGAGTTGGCGCGACGCGGCCCCAGAGAGCTAGCAGTTACGGCAAGGTGCAGCACACGCCCAGCGACGACCGTTTCAATTTCGCGGGAGACCACGCCCATGCGCAGCGAACGCCGCATCAGAAGCTGCAGGACGCGCGAAGCCTCCGGACCGAGAAGCTCGTCAAGGGACTGCGCGTTCCGCGCGTCGCTGCCAAACATCCGCGTCACTGCGGTATTCGCGCGAAGGATGGCGCCGCTGGCGTCGAGCGAGATGACCCCTGTCGGAATGTTCTCCAGAACGGTTTCCATCAGTTGCCGCCGCCGCTCGAGTTCCTGAACCGCTTGTTGCAGATTTCGCGTGAATTGATCAATTTGCGAACGATTGTCTCGCAACTGCGTCGTCATCGTGTTGAAAGAACGCACCAGCACGCCAAGTTCGTCCTGGGCTTGCTCGGGAACCTGATAGTCGAAATTTCCCGCAGAGATTTCTCGCGTGCCTTCCGCAAGCGCTTGAATCGGGATAGTGACCTGCTTCGCGAGAAAAAGCGCGACCCACATCACAGAGGAGAGCAGCAGTACGGTGAACAGCAGAAGGATGAGCAACATCTGGCGCTTCAGCGCCCTAAGATCCTGCTTCTCCTGATTGTATTCGCGAGTCTGAGACTGAATCTCTGTAATCCGCGAAAGGAAGTTGGGACTGGTGCGGTACGCCGCGACGGCATAGCCGATAGTCTGCCCTCCCTGCAGAGTAGGGACTTTCACGGCAAAATAGTCGTTGCCGCCGGCTGACCAGACTTCAATTCCGCTGGGCATTAACCGGACAAATTTGCCCAAGACTCCGACTTGAGCGCAAACCGACCCACGCCGGTCTTCCGGCTGGTTTTCACAAACGACCCCGCCGCGTGTCGAGTTGCCATCCTTGTCAAGAATCCACGCTGCGTCCAAGCCTTTCGAAAAAGCGTGCTGCAGTTTATCTTCAACCGAAGGCGAAGCGTCCTCCTGAACTTCCATTGCCAACCGGCGAAGACGCGGCAACTGCCCGCGGCCAAAATCGTTCATCAGCTCTTGCGTCTTCTCCGATGCAATCTCCAGCGGCCGGGGGAACCAGCGGAGAAGCGTGCGGTTGATCAACGAGTAGCTCACGATAAACATGAAGATGATTGGCAGTAGGGAAATGGCCATTGCGCCCACCACCATCTTCGTTTTGAAACGTGCACCAAGATGCTCGCGGCTCGTCTCTGCCCACAGGCGCAGAATGGTGCGGCCAAGAATAAGACCAAAGACCAGAAGCGCAGCCGTGATGAAACTTGAAACGGCGTACAAAGGCATCAACGTGCGCCAGCTGCTCGGTTCAAATGGGACTTGCAGCGAGCCAAAAGTGAAAACGGCCGCGAGCAGTAGCGTGAGCAGACTCCCGCCTAGGACCAAGCTCCAGCGCTGTTTGGAATCGAGACGACTCATCCCTTAGCCACCATCATTTCGCAAAAAAAATTGTCCACGAGCATCCCACGCAAGCGTATTGCGTCGCGCGTTGCCGTGGACGCGGCGCAAAAGGGCATCGTAGTCATTGCGCGAAGTAAGCCCGGCCTCTTTACCTCAGAGTCCGGAGAAATATCTGGCATATTTTGTCAGCCTCAAATTTCCAACAATGAGTTGACGCACAGTTCGATACAAAAGCCCCTATCTCGCACGATAGCCACCGCCCGGAGGCAAGTCAAGAACCGCACCTGTACCGCGTTCAAAAAACCTGCCCCTGTGGACAGGTATTAGCCATTTCAGAACTTCTTTTTAATTTCCGCATACCTTAACAGCCCCCGTTTGCTATGTTGACTCTGGGTGCAAACCGGCAGGGAGTGCTGCGGATGTCCGTCCGTTTGGGCGAAATACTTATTAAAGAAAGCCTGATCACTCAGGACCAGCTCCAGAAAGCGCTCGAATTTCAGCGCTCTAATGGTGGCAAGCTGGGGAGCTGCCTGACGAAGATGGGCTTCATCACCGACGATGACATTACCGGTGTGCTCTCCCGCCAGTACGGCGTTCCCTCCATCAATTTGAAGTATTACGAAATCGACCCCAACGTCATCAAGCTAATCCCGCAAGACACCGCTCTGCGTTACCAGGTTATTCCGCTTTCGCGCGTTGGTTCCGTACTCACCATTGCGATGACCGATCCAACAAACGTCTTCGCGATGGACGACATCAAGTTTATGACCGGGTTTAACGTCGAGCCCGTCGTGGCCTCCGAGTCCGCCATTGGCGAAGCCATTTCGCGATTCTATGGCGGTACAGAACAGAACACCGAAGAGCTGAGCAAAATGATGAAGGACCTGGTCGACGAAGACCAGGAACTCGAGCTGGCCGCCGAAGAAGCCGAACTCGATACCGCCACGCTCGAAAAGGCCGCCGAAGAGGCGCCCATCATTAAGCTCGTGAACCTGATCTTGACGGACTCGGTCAAACGAGGCGCGAGCGATATTCACATCGAGCCCTACGAGCTTGAAATGCGCGTAAGGTTCCGCGTTGACGGACAGCTGCAAACGGTCATGACCCCGCCCCTCCGTTTGAAAGATGCCATCACCAGCCGCCTGAAAATTATGGCCAAGCTGGACATCGCCGAAAAGCGCCTTCCGCAAGACGGCCGCATCATGATCAAGTACAAGGCCGACGGCAAAAAGAAGGAACTCGACTTCCGTGTCTCTACCGTCCCGACTCTTTACGGCGAAAAAATCGTCCTCCGGCTCCTCGACAAAGAAAACCTCCGCCTGGATATGACCAAGCTGGGCTTCGAGATGGAGTCCCTGAAGAAATTCGAACGCAACATTCTAAAGCCTTACGGCATGGTCTTGGTCACCGGCCCGACCGGGTCGGGCAAAACCAACACGCTCTATTCGTCGGTCGCCCGGCTCAACACGGTGGACACCAACATCATGACTGCCGAGGACCCCGTCGAATTCCAGTTGGCAGGCATCAACCAGGTGCAGATGAAGGAACAGATCGGCTTGAACTTCGCGGCCGCCCTTCGCGCCTTCCTTCGCCAAGACCCCAACATCATTCTGGTCGGCGAAATCCGCGACTTTGAAACGGCTGAAATTGCGGTCAAAGCCGCACTCACGGGCCACTTGGTGCTCTCGACCCTTCACACCAACGATGCGCCGTCCACCATCAGCCGCTTGATGAACATGGCTATTGAGCCTTTCCTTGTGGCCACCTCGGTGAACCTTATTTGCGCGCAACGTCTCGTTCGGCGCATCTGTTCGAATTGCAAAGAAGAGTTGGAATTGCCAGAGCAGGCGCTCATCGACGCAGGGTATTCCCCCGATGAGGTCAAGACGACTAAAATCTACCATGGCAAGGGATGCAACACCTGCAACAAGGGTGGTTACAAGGGCCGCACGGGTTTGTATGAAGTGATGGAAGTTAACGACGAGCTGCGGGAATTGATCCTCGTCGGAGCCTCAGCCCTGGAACTGAAGAAGAAGGCGATTGAACAAGGCATGATCACTCTTCGTCGCAGCGGACTCGTGAAAGTTGCTTTAGGGCAGACGACGCTCGAAGAGGTTTTGCGCGAGAC
Source organism: Candidatus Acidiferrum sp. (assembly GCA_035258025.1). Taxonomy (GTDB): domain Bacteria; phylum Acidobacteriota; class Terriglobia; order Acidiferrales; family UBA7541; genus Acidiferrum. Next base: position 4,378 of record DATEWL010000637.1, read on the forward strand.
GGTTCTATAAGAAGAAGGTGAAGAGATGGCCGGGATTACCCTGAGCGAGTTGCTCAAAAAGATGATCGAAATGGGAGGCAGCGACCTCCATATCACCACGAACAGCGCACCGCGTGTTCGCGTTCACGGACATTTGCGAGCTCTGGATATGCCGCCCCTAACGGCAGCCGATACGAAATCTCTGGCTTACAGCGTTCTGACTGACGCGCAGAAGCACCGTTTCGAGGAGAACCTGGAGCTGGACTTTTCGTTCGGTCTCAAAAACCTGGCGCGCTTCCGCGGCAACGTTTTCAATCAGCGCGGCGCCGTTGCCGCCGTTTTTCGTACCATTCCATGGGAAATCAAGAACTTCGATGCTTTGGGTTTGCCTTCGGTCGTCAGGGGACTCTGCGACAAACCGCGCGGACTCGTATTGGTGACCGGGCCAACCGGTTCGGGAAAATCGACCACCCTCGCCGCCATGCTCGACAAGATTAACGCCGAGCGCGAAGAGCACATGATCACCATCGAGGACCCCATCGAGTTCCTCCACAACCACAAGAAATGCCTGGTGAACCAGCGCGAAGTTCACGCGGACACCCACTCGTTTGCGAATTCACTCCGTGCCGCTCTCCGCGAAGACCCCGACGTCGTCCTCATCGGAGAAATGCGCGACCTCGAGACTATTGAATCAGCGCTCCGTATCGCGGAAACCGGCCACTTGACCTTCGCCACGCTGCACACCAATTCGGCGGCTTCCACAATCAACCGTATTATTGACGTCTTCCCGTCCCACCAGCAGCCGCAGATTCGGGCCCAGCTTTCCATGGTTATGGAAGGCATCCTTTGTCAGGCTCTTCTCCCACGCGCCGACAATCGGGGCCGCGTGATGATCATGGAAGTTCTGATCCCCACTCCGGCCATCCGCAACCTCGTTCGCGAAGACAAGATTCACCAGATCTATTCCGCGATGCAGACGGGTACCGGACAAACGGGTATGCAGACGTTCAACCAAGGTCTTGCGAACGCATATTTTTCGAAGCTCATCACGCTGGATTTGGCTCTTTCGCGTTCGTCCAACGCAGATGAACTCCAGGACATGATTAACCGCGGCGTTTCTTCGCCGGGTGGAAGCGGCCCCAGCAGTTCAAAGACGCCGGTAGGGAACAAGCGGTAAGGATTTTTGAGGGCCGTCGGGCCCTGGTTTGCTGAATTTGGTCAATGGATTCGAAGGATTGAGGAGGAAAGTATATGCCGGTCTTTACTTACAAAGGAACCAATCGTTCCGGCGGAAACGTCAGCGGAGAAGTCACCGCGACAAGCAAGGCGGAACTCCAGAACCTTCTTCGGCGCCAGCAGATCACGCCCACGAAGATGTCCGAAAAGGGCAAGGAATTCAACATGCCCACTTTCGGCTCTGGCGTCAGCGCCAAGGAACTGGCCATCTTCACGCGACAGTTCTCGGTCATGATTGACGCCGGCTTGCCGCTCGTGCAGTGCTTGGAGATTCTGGCCAGCCAGCAGGAAAACAAGATGTTTCAAAAGGTGCTGACCGGGACGCGCGGTTCGGTCGAAGGTGGCGCCACGCTCTCGGCCGCCATGCGCCAATATCCAAAGGTCTTCGACTCCCTCTACGTCAATATGGTCGAGGCGGGCGAGACGGGCGGTATTCTTGACACCATTTTGCAGCGGCTCTCTTCCTACATTGAAAAGAACGTCAAGCTGCAGCGGGCCGTTAAGTCCGCCATGGTGTACCCGGTCGGCGTCTTAACCGTTGCCGGCGGCGTCATCATCTTGCTCTTGTGGAAAGTCGTTCCAATTTTCGCCACCTTGTTCGCCGGCCTCGGCGTTGACTTGCCACTGCCGACCAAGATCGTCATCGGCCTGAGCAACATGATCGGCAGCATCTTCGGTCTTCTCGCTTTGGTGGCCTTCGGAGGCATTCTCTTCGGCTTGAAGGTCTGGTATGGCACACCACAAGGCCGTTATGCGATCGACGCGACGATTCTGCGCTTGCCCGTCATCGGCCTCCTGATGCGTAAAATCGCCGTAGCTCGGTTTACCCGTACACTTGGAACGTTGATCGCCAGCGGCGTACCCATCCTGGAAGGCTTGGATATCACCGCCAGAACCGCCGGAAACGCGGTCGTCGAAAAGGCCTTGCAGCAAGTCCGCAAGTCACTCGAGGAAGGCAAATCCCTTACCGAACCGCTGAAGGACTCGGAAGTCTTCCCGGGCATGGTCACGCAGATGATCAGCGTCGGCGAACAGACCGGCGCCATGGATGCCATGTTGCAGAAAATCGCCGACTTCTACGAAGAAGAAGTTGACGCCGCCGTGAAAGACCTCCTCACTGCTTTGGAACCGATCATGATCGTTTTCCTCGGCATCGTGGTTGGAGGCGTTGTTATTTCCATGTACTTGCCGCTGTTCTCCTTGATCGGCAAGTTGAGCCAGATGCACTAGTCGCAGCCTGGCGCGGCCAGCGTTATCCAATTGGCGGAGGGCAGGGAAGGAACTCCCAGCCCTCCGCCATTTCTGTCTAAACTAAAGAA
>DATEWL010000638.1:0-3704 GCA_035258025.1 Candidatus Acidiferrum sp.
TCAGGCCTTGGGAATGCCGGCGCTGCCAGCCTCCGCGCCGTGGCCCCAGGCATTGCCGAGGCGCTTATCACCACCGCCGCCGGTCTATTCGTAGCCATCCCGGCGGTGATCTTTTACAACCACTTTTTGCAGAACATCCGCGATCTGGCGCAACGCCTCGACACTTTTGCGCTGGAAGTCGGAGCACAAATCGAAAAAACCTTTACGTAGGCTTTTGCGGACGCTAGCCGTCGGCCGCCACGGAAAACTATGGCGCAACTCTCCAAACAAACGCAGAGCACGCTTTCTGAGATCAACATGGTCCCGTTCATCGACGTTGTTCTCGTGCTCCTCATCATTTTCATGATCACTGCCCCGATCTTGCAGTCCGGCATTGAAGTCGACGTCCCCAAAACGACCACTGTAAAAGAAATCAACGAGCAGCGCCTCGTCATCACCATCGACAAGAACCAGCGCGTCTATCTCGGCGACAGTCCCATCAACATTCACCAGCTAGGTGCTCAGGTAGCAGCCCAGCTTAAGAAACCGCAGGACTCGGTCTTTCTTCGCGCCGACGAAACAATTCCTTTTGGCACTTTCGCCAAGGTTATAGACACTTTGCGCCAATCCGGCGTCAGCAATATTAGTATTGTTACGGAGCCACTTACGGAACGCGCCCGTACGCGCTGAACCCTTATGAGTGGAAAATGAACACCGCCGTTGCCAACTCGGTTGACCGCTTCGGAGCCAGCTCGGCCGAAGACCTCGATCTCCGAAAATTCCTAGTCTATTCCGTGATTCTTCACATATTTCTGGCTCTCTGGATCGCGGTTTCCATTTATCTACAGATGCGGGGCCCCGAATGGGGTGACATTGGTGGAACGGAGGGCAGCGTCAATGTAAAACTGGTTGGGCCAGCTGCAGGAATTCCGATGCCCTCGAAACCCTCGGTCACCGAAAGCAATACGATTGATCCGACAAAAGGCCTGTACAAAGAAGAACCCAAGCCACCAGAGCCCAAAACGCCAGCGGAAAAAATTCCCGATTTCAAAAACGAAAAACCAAAACCAATCTCGCATCCCTCCAAGGTGGACCCGCCAAAAATTCCTCCGCCGCCCAACGCCGTGGATTACGGCAAAGGCGGCTCTCCCAATCTTCCTACCAGTTATGCCACGACTCCTGGCGGTGGTTCCGGCCCTGTTTCAGTGAAAGGCCAAGGCGGCGGAGATTTTGCTTCTCGATACGGCTGGTATATCGAAGGCGTTCGGCGAAGCGTTGGACAGAATTGGCTCCAAACCACTATCGATCCACAGGTTCGCGCTGCGCGTCAGGCCCATTGCGTTATGAACTTTCGGATCAATCGGGACGGAAGCGTTTCCAACGTCCAGATGGCACAATCCAGCGGTAATCTCTCGATGGACAATTCAGCTCGCCGCGCATTAGATGGCATTCGTTTCGGGCCGCTTCCGAACGACTACAGCGGGAGCGGTGTTGACGTTACGTTCGATTTTGATCTGTCTTTGACACACTAATGCAGTTCCTTTGTTCGCGCGGCGCGTGGCAAGGAAAACCGGAGGTAAAGGTGCTAGTGAAGTTCAATCGTTTCAGTTGGCTTCTCGCGGTAGCCGTTCTCAGCTTCGCGGCAGGGAGCATTCACGCACAACAAGGCAAAGAGGCTTGGTTTCGCACTGGCACAGGCCTTGGCGTCGATAAAATCCGCCTGGCAGTAGCCGATTTCGGGCCACGCGCTGACAATGCGAAAATTCATTCCCAGCAATTCACCCAAATCGTCCGCGACGACCTCGCCTTCAGTGGAATTCTCGATCTCGTCAGCCCAAGTTTCTATCCTGCCCAAGCCCCCACGCAGCCCAGCGAACTGCAACGCACCGCCTGGACCGATCCCCAAGTCAACGCCCACTACGTCGCCTTCGGCAACCTCACCGAAACCACTTCCGAAGTTGCCATCCAGGCCTGGCTCTACGACGTCACCACTCCCTCTACCGAGTCCGTCGTCGGCAAAATCTATCGCGGCGCTCCCACCGACCAGCAAGTCCGCAAATTCGCCCACCAATTCGCCGACGAAATCATCTTCAAACTCTCCGGCGGCTTCCCCGGCATCGCCTCCACGCAAATCGCTTTTGTCAGCTCTCGCACCGGCTCTAAAGAACTTTGGGTGATGGACTACGATGGCGCCAACCAGCACCCGCTAACGTCCCTCCGCACCATCTCGCTCATGCCGCGCTGGTCCCCCGACGCCTCGCGCATTGCCTTCACTTGCTATCAACCGGTAAGCGGTGTCGTAAGCGCACAAATTTGTATGTATTCCGTGGACGCTGGCAAAGTTATCTCCTTCCCTCGCTTCCGCGGCACAAACAGCGCCGCCGCCTGGTCCCCCGACGGCACACAGCTCATTTTCTCCTCTTCCATGGCCAGCAATCCCGAACTCTACGTCACCGACATCAACGGCAGTAAACCCAAGCGCCTCACCTTCTCCAACGGCGGCAGCACTTCTCCCGCCTGGAACCCCAAGACCGGCCAATCCGTCGTCTTCGTCAGCGATCGCGGCGGCATCCCCAAGCTCTATATGATGAACGCCGATGGCACCAACGTGAACTTGCTCGATCTCCCGGATAAGGGTTACATCATCGACCCCGCCTGGTCGCCCAACGGTCAGCTCCTAGCCTTCAGTTGGCGCCGCCCAGACGGCAACTACGATATCTACGTCATGGAGCCTACCTCGCAACACATCATCAATCTCACGCCGGACTCGGGAAGCCGCAACGAACGCCCCAGCTGGGCTCCCGACGGCCGCCATATCGTCTTCGAATCTACCCGCACTGGCCCGCGCCAAATCTGGACCATGCTCGCCGACGGCTCTCAGCCCCACCAGCTAACCGTCGACGGACACAATGAGTCGCCCAATTGGTCGCCGAAGTAAAACAACGGCCGTCTTAGATTTGTCGAAACTTTCCATGTGTGGCGCGCATCAGAAGCTTGGTTGCAATATTCTCCCTGAACTACATTTTTTTACTGTTGCTTCTTGTGATGTTCTGTGGCATTTGTCTGTGTTCGATTGGTAATATATCGTGCTACGATGTATTTGCCTTTACCCAGCCCGCTAGTGATAGGATGATGGCGCTCGTGGGACAAACAAGGGATTCTTACGTTGAGGAGGATTCGAATGATTCGGGTTTCTAGCTCTCTGTACCGCGGGGCCATGCTCAGTACCATTCTTGCGCTCGCCTTTGTGGCAGGTTGCAAAAAGAAGGTTCCGCCGCCACCTCCGCCTCCGCCGGCTCCAGCGCCTGCGCCTGCGCGCCCGACTGTCTCGCTGCAGGCTAACCCAACCTCGATTGCCGTTGGCGATTCGACAACTCTGAGCTGGACTTCCACCGATGCCACACAGCTCACTATTTCGCCTGGAGTGGGCGCCGTGACGGCTCAGGGCTCGACCAAAGTCAATCCGTCGGATTCCACGACGTACACCATCACTGCCAGCGGTCCCGGCGGCTCGGCTGATTCCAGCGTCCGCGTCACCGTAGCGCAGCCTCCGCCGCCTCCTCCTCCACCAGCGGCTATCGACTATGACGCCCTCTTCCTCCAGGAAGTGAAGGACGCCTACTTCGACTTCAACAAAGCCGACATCCGTCCCGATGCCCGCGAAGCTCTTGGCAAGACAGCGGACTTCCTGCGTAAGTATCCGCAGATTAAGGCCACCATCGAGG
>DATEWL010000639.1:0-3668 GCA_035258025.1 Candidatus Acidiferrum sp.
GTAATCGTCCGCCAGCATTCCGGCGATGGACTCAAAGCCCCCGATTTTGGAGAGCCAGCGCTTGGTCGTGACTATCGAGGCACCCAACGCAAAGTTTATGCCCTCGGTCCACTCGGCCATCAGCACGCCGGCGAAAAAATCGCTGGATGCCCCGATGGCTTCGAGCTCCGCGCCAAGGTTTTTCTCGGCGATGCCGCGGTAGAAGGAGGTGACCGCGCCGGTGCTTTCGTCCACAAATGGAGCGACGACTTCGTGCAAATGGTTTGGGCCGACACGCACATCGCCGTCTGTAAGAACAAGGATTTCGTGGCGTGCTTCCCCAGTGAGACGCGCGAGCTTGTTGACCTTGCGGTTGGCACCCAGATTTTCGGCGCCAACGAGCATGCGAATCTGGCGCTCCGGAAATTCGGCGACTAGGCGTTGGATGAGCGGAACAGCCGGATCAGCGGCGTCATTCACCGCAAAAAGAATTTCGTAGTTAGGATAATCCTGGCGGCAGAAGCTCGAGTAGTTCTCGTAACTTGCGAAGTCCACTCCCCGAACTGGTTTCAGCAGGCTCACAGGAGGAGTGTAGTTTCGCAGCTTGTGCTTGCGCTCGTGGCGGAAGAAGCGCCAAGCAGCAAAGGTGGCCGCAACGTAATACCCGAGTGGCGCGGCCGCCAGAAGCAGCACTGCATCGCGCCATCCTGAATGAAATATCGTCACGCTGAGATCTGCTTCCTGCTTGCTAAGATTTCCTGGATAGATAGGTTGAACGCCGCTCTCCTAGCTTGCCACAAAGGGGAACGCTTCGGTATTTATCGCTGGCCTGGTGAGTCAAATGGAGTACGGAGAGAATCGCGCAACGGCACGTGAATTTCCACACTTAACGTTTGCCGAGCCACACCAACGTGACGCCAATGCAAACGATCAACACTCCCACCCAGCGGCGCGGAGTCACGCGTTCCCCGAGAAAGAATTTTCCGCCGAGCGCTCCCGCCGCATAGTTCAGGGCGGTCACGGGCACGACGAAGCTGACGTTTTCAATGGAAAGCACGGCCAACAGCGAAAAAAAAGCGAGCGCCATCATCGCAACGCCGATCCACATCCAAGGAACCTTCAATGCGCGCAGAATTACGCGGACAACCGCCAGTGGACGAAAATCCGTCACCTCTCCCACGCGTTTCATGGCGCGCGTGACGCAAATCTCTCCGCCTGTTCCGCTGACGACAACGAAAAATAAAAGCAGGGCTTCGCGCATATTCAGCGCACCTCGGTGGTACGCGGGGGAGTATTTCCAACGACGAAAACACCGAGACAAATAACGACGATGCCTGCCCAGTGCAGCGGAGAAATCCTCTCACCCAGATAGAAGTAACCCAAAAGAGCGACGACCAAAAGTGCAATTGAGGAGGCCGGCTGAACGTAACTGAAATCGGCCCAGGAAAGAATGAGCATGTAGGCGACAAAAAACGTGAGCAGTGAAGCGACTCCGAGCCAGATGTAACCCGAGGTGAAAACCAGCGAAATGATATTAGGCAGTCTGGAAGGCGCCCAGGTGACCGCCGAGCCCACGTTTTTCATGCCCTTGCCAAGCAACACGTTTCCGAGAGGCGCGAAGACGACCATGATCAGAAGCATGCAATACGTCTTGAAGTGCAGGCCGCGCGAAGACATCACGCAGTGGGCGTGCCAGACGCCAGAATTGGGAAACGAGGCAGAGAGGCGAGAGCCGCAAAAGCCCGAATTCGCCCGCGAAGCAATCGCGAGAGAGAGGCAAAAGTTTTCATCGCGGTGAACTCGGATGCATCCGAAGACTCCCCCATTCATTATTGCACGATTCTCGGGGCTCTTTGTCGCTAACTCGAACGAGGCTGACGAATGAGCTGCTTGTGCGGCTTTTGGAGAGTGAAAATCAACGTAATTTGCTATTATTTTGTGGCTCGCAGTAAACTCCACAAGTATTCTGAAAGGACCGGCTACAGAAAAAAGAATGACTGCCGACCTGAACCGGCTGTTTGACATTCCGCTCTCCGGACCTCGAACCGAAATCGTAAACGCCGGTCAATGTGTCATCCCAGTATCGATGAAAAATACTGCTGTACCATCCCGCTCAGGGTACCGCAATGACGGCGAGTAACTTCACCTACATTTTTCTGGGCGTCGCGGCCATCCCCTTCATCTATTATTTCCTCGCGCTTTATAGTTCTTGGCAATTTTTCCGTCACGCAAGGAAGTCTAACCAGCCTCTGGATTACACGCCTCCCGTGAGCAATCTCAAACCGATTCGCGGGCTGGATTCCGAGGCATACGAAAACTTTGCGAGCTACTGCAATCAGGATTATCCCGACTACGAGCTGCTTTTTGGCATCGGCGATGGCGACGAAGCTGTTTTGGAAGTCATTGAAAAGTTGAAGCGCGATTTTCCGCAGCGCCGCATTCGAGTGGTCCACGTCTCCGGCCATACCGCAGCCAATGACAAAGTCGTCAAGCTGGCCCGCCTGGTGAGCGAAGCTCAAAACGAAGTGCTGGTCATCAACGACAGCGACGTTCGCGTACGGCCAGACTACCTGCGTTCCGTGGTTGCGCCTCTCCGCGACCTTAAGATTGGTGCGGTTACCTGCCTGTACGTTTCGACGCACGAGCACACGTTTCCACAGAAACTCCAATCCATCGGCATGTTTTGCGATTTTTACCCGGGGATAATGGTCGCTTGGCAACTGGACGGAGTAAAGTTCGCCTTCGGACAGACGATTGTTACCACGCGAAAGCATCTTTCGGGATTCGGCGGCTACACCGCGATTGAGAACCGCCCCGCGGACGACTTGCTTGTGGGACGATTGGTTGCTGGACAGGGTTTTGAAGTGGCGCTGCTGCCGTACACGGTCGAGACGGTGGCTGACTTTAAATCCTTCGGCGAGTTTTTCTTCAAGCGCCTGCGCTGGATGACAGTGATGCGGCACATGCGGCCTTGGGGACACATCGGCCTGATTTTTACCCAAGGGTTAGCGTGGTCGATCGCTGCTGTGTCGGTTCATCCCTCGGCGCTAGTAGCATTCTTATATCTCGGTGGCTACGTTTGCGTGCGCGCGGCCATGACTTGGCTGATCGGCGTCTGGGGACTGAAGCAAGCCGGGGTATGGAAAAAGATGGCGCTTGTGCCCGTGTGGGACGCGTGGGCGCTGCTTATCTGGCTGCTGAGCTTCGGGCGCAGGAGCATTCGCTGGCGGGACATTGACTATCGCATCCGCGGAGGGATGCTCGTTCCGGTGGCTCCTCCTGCTCCGCAAAAATGAGTGCTTCGGAGAAAGGCCTGCTCCTGTTTCACATTCCCTTCTGTGGATAAATATGGATGCGAGAAAGTGTGATGGGTGGCGCACCTCCCTACGTGATCCTCGGCCGGGGACGCTGGGCTACTCGGATGCGGAGCATCCTCGCTGCGGAAGGCCGTAGCGTCTCCATTATCCCAGTGACACGGCAGGCTTCCGGCGAGGCTGAGGCCACCTATAGGTCGCGTCTCTGCGAAGCCATGGCCGCAAGCGAAGCACAAATCGCGTGGCTCTGCGTGCTGCCCGGACCTCATATTCCGTTGATGATCGAAGCCGCATTGGACGCGGGCCTGCACGTTGTAGTGGAAAAACCGTGGCAAGGCTCGCAACGCGTGACCTCATCGCTGGTCGCCAGGGCCA
>DATEWL010000640.1:0-3833 GCA_035258025.1 Candidatus Acidiferrum sp.
GGCGGATTTCAGATGAGCAGTGGCACAGCACACTCGATCTGAACGTCACGGCGAACTACTTGCTGGCCGACGAGGCTACCGCGATTTTTGCCAAGCAAGGTCTCGCTGCATCACTGGTCTTCACAAGCTCGGCAAACGCCGTAGTTTCCAAACGCGGCAGCGAAGCTTATGACGTTAGCAAAGCGGCGGTGAGCCACCTGATACGCGAACTGGCTGTCTCGCTCTCGCCGCTGATTCGTGTGAATGGCGTCAGTCCAGCGGCGGTGGTCAAAGGCTCGACGATGTTTCCACGCGATCGTGTCATTGCTTCCCTCAAGAAATACGGAATTGTATTTCGAGAAGAGCAAACCGATGACGAATTGCGTTCTCTATTGTCAGGTTTCTACGCGCAACGAACTCTTACGCATCAGCCGGTTGAACCGGCAGATTGCGCGCGGGCCATCTTGTTTTTGGCGAGCGAACAGGCGCGTTGCACCACCGGACATATCATTCCGGTCGACGGCGGGCTGCCGGAGGCTTTTCTCCGATAGAGGGACGCGAGAGTCAGTCGGTGGAGTTGGCCGATATCGCGCGAAAACGTTCAAACGCTCCCCCCCAGCGATCCGAATCCTTGGGCTCAAAAACTCGAGCAGGAAAACTTGTCGAGATGAGATCGCGCGCTTCTCTGAGTGAGGCCACCGACCCCGTCGCGACCATTTGCATGGCAAGATTTCCAAGGGCTGTTGCTTCGACAGGGCCGGCAAGCACGCGCCGCCCGGTGGCATTCGCGGTGAACTGGTTGAGCGGATCGATGCGGGAGCCACCCCCCACGATGCGGATCTCTTGGAACTTCGCTTCTACTAAATTCTCCAGCGATTCCAACACTTGGCGGTATTTCAGCGCCAAACTCTCCAAGATTGTGCGTGTTATCGGGCCCACACCGATGGGTTTCGGCTGTCCACTCTTTGCGCAGAACGCTGCGATGGCTTCCGGCATGTGTTTTGGCAAAACGAAAGAGCTGTCATCCGGATTGATCAGGTGCTGCAGAGGCGGCTCGGCGGCAGCTTTTGCGAACAACTCTTCGTAATCAATGCTCTTTCCTTCGCTCTGCCAATCTTTGCGGCAGCGCTCCAGAAGCCACAATCCGCAAATGTTTTTCAGCAGCCGCGCCGTTCCGGCAACACCGCCTTCGTTCGTGAAATTCAGACGACGCGCTTCGTCCGTGACCACTGGGCCAGCCAGCTCCGTGCCTAGCAGCGACCATGTTCCCGAGCTAATGAGCGCCACATCTTTACTGGAATGCACCGCGGCAAATGCGGAGGCAGTGTCGTGGCAAGCAGGAGCAATCACTGGAGTAAGCGAGAGTGCATCCAGGCCACCGGTCAGCTCTGGAAGAAGGTTCCCCAGGATGGTACCCGCGTCCACGAGGGGCGGAAGCATGTGAGTGGGGATGCCCAGTTTGTGCAGGATTCCCACGGACCATTCACGTTTGTGGACATCGAGGAATTGCGTGGTGGATGCGTTGGTGCGCTCGCAGACGATCTTCCCGGTTAGCCAGAAATTGAACAGGTCTGGGACGGTCACAAAATGCTCGGCCATTTCCAACGTGCGCGGTGTTAGAAGTTGAGTTGCATACAGCTGGTATAACGTATTAAAGGGTAGAAATTGGATGCCCGTGATGCCGTAGACGATCTCCGGCGTCAGAATCTTGAGCGCGCGCTGCATTACTCCCTCGGTCCTGGTGTCGCGATAATGAAATGGATTTTCCAGCAGCGAGCCGTTCTGCCCTAGAAGGGCGTAGTCCACACCCCAGGTGTCGACGCCAATTCCGGCCAGACAGCCGACGCCGTGGGCTCCAACGGATAGCACCACTGATCTAATTTCGTTCCACAAGCGCGGCGCATCCCAATGCAGGCCGCCATTATCGATCACCGGCTCGTTTCGGAATCGGCCAATCTCTTCGATGGATAAGCGGCCGGAGTGGAATCGCCCCAGGATGGCGCGGCCGCTTTCGGCGCCCAGGTCGAATGCTAGGTATGTGGACCCGCCAGAGGTTTCTGACATATTTTTCAGGAGGGAACGCGCGGTCTTGGCAGCGTTACGCGTAACTCGATACCGACGCGGCGTTTCGCTTGCAGCGTACTTCGGTGATCCGCTCGAGATAACCGCTTTTCCGAAACGCGTCCAGGGGATCCTCCGGCAGGCCGTGGGAGCGTGCCCATTCGCGGATTGCCGGCCGAACATCGGTAGAAAATGCCTCCTTGAGGCAGACTTCCGCGTCTACCAGCGCACATTTCGCCTGGCACGCAGCCAGCTTCTCGTGATCTACAATCGCGGCTTTCGCGTACAATTCTTGTGCGGTCGTCACCGTCTGAATCATCGCCTCAATCTTGCCCTTCAAGTTATGGCTCTGGTCGATCATGTAGGCCACATCCGCTCGCTTGCCCGTTTCCCACGCAAAATAAAAAATCTCATGGAAGATCCTAAATATTTGATACGGGTCGATGGAGCCGAGGGTCAAATCGTCGTCTGCGTAGCGGCGGTCATTGAAATGAAACCCGCCAAGCATGTCGTCGCCCAGAAGCCAAGCCACGATCTGCTCGATGTTTTGCCCTTGGTAATGGTGACCGGTGTCCACCAGAACCTTGGCCTTAGGCCCCGCCTTTTGCGCGAGCAGCAAGGCCATACCCCAGTCGGCAATGTCCGTGTGATAAAACGCTGGCTCGAACGGTTTGTATTCGACGAGCATTCGCTGGTCCGGAGCGAGACGCTCGTGGAGTGCCGCTAAGCTTTCTTCAAACCATTTTCGGCGCTGGCGAATGTTTGCCGTTCCCGGGTAGTTGGAGCCGTCTGCAAACCACAGAGAAACGTCTCGGCTGCCCAGTTGCTTGGCTTGGTCGGCGCTTTCCAGAAGATGAGCCATCGCAGCTGTTCGCGCGGCGGCGTCCGGACTGCCCACGGAACCATACTTGTAGAGTTGGTCCTGAAACACGTTTGGGTTGATGGAGCCTGGCCGCACGCGAAATTGTTCGGCCAGCGCTTTAATATTTGCGACACCTGCGTCGCCCTCCGGCAAGTCCCACAGAACGTGCAAGGCGATTGTGGGACAAACACCAGTCAGGCGATGGACTTCTCCTGCATCGCTGAATTTTTCCTCGATGGTCGCAGCCGCGGCCGGCTGCAGAAACTTGCCGAATCGTGTTCCGGTATTCGCGAAGCCCCAGGAAGGCAATTCAATCTGAAAAGCGTCCAATGCGTGTGCGATGAGTTCGTCTGTTTTCGCACGTTGAGTCATCTTCGTCGGTCTCCCGCGGGTCGTAACCTTGCCATCCATCGCGCATGCTATTCCCTTTTTGTAGCGATGTCCATTTGTGTGCGCCGAAACTGTCGTTAGCTCCAGGAGAAGGTCAGCGCAGGTTGCCGCGATCAGCCGAATCGCTGCATTAAATCTTTCTCTTGTAGTATCTTGAGAAGTGCGTGGGGCCCGTAGCTCAGCGGTTAGAGCAGCGGACTCATAATCCGTTGGTCCCAGGTTCAAATCCTGGCGGGCCCACCAACAAATTCTTAACTCCTTCTTTTGCAATCAGTTGGTTTTCCCGCTTTGGTTATATTCCCGTGTTTCGAAAATTTTCAAGGACAAGTCCCCCACAGAATAAGTCTCGGCGACTTCGATTGCGCCGCGAAGCAGATCCATCTGCTTTCAACGAAGGGCGAGGAGCTCGCCGATCCTCAACCCTGTAAGCACGGCAAGTTGAACGTCTGTGCGAAATGGCTCCGTCAATTCTGGCGAGAGCCTGCATACCAAACAGGAGAATAGCATTGCTGCTCGATCCGAGATCCCTTCGTGCAGTTTT
>DATEWL010000641.1:0-15534 GCA_035258025.1 Candidatus Acidiferrum sp.
AACTGTGGTTTATGCTCTCGCGACTCTTGCTGCGGTCGTCTCCTTGTGGCGCGCACCTAGAGAAGGCGTGCGGACGGGTGTCCGTAGGTTTTCGATGGTAGTCATCCTGGCACTCCTGGTCGCTGCCGCGTACTTTGCCTATTGGGGAATCATCGGCTTGCGCACTTGGGGATAAGAATCCCGCAATATTCGGAAAGCTTGCGCAATTCCCAAGAGCTGGGATGGGATTGGGTATGTCGCGCCGATCCTGGCGTCTCGGCCTCCTCCCCGTTTCATTGAACGCTTGTGTTAATGTCCTTTCAGTGCCCGGCCAGGATCACCCCTGGCAGCAGTGAATCATTCTTTCCTCCTCCGCGTGTATTGATTGTGCCACTCACCTAAACAATTGTTCCTGATGTGGCATCCAGAGCAAGCAAAATAGAGACGAGCCTTAAACGATTCGTTTGTCTCCTTGGGACCTGTCTCGCTGGCACAAAGTGCGGGCACATCAGGAAGTTGCTTGTTGCTGGGACCCCATTACACGGGCCGTCGAATTCGACTTTGATAGGTGAGTGTGTGCAGGAAACAGCCGAACAGCTTCACAGCAACTCAACTCGCTGGAATTCCTCCAGCAAGAAAATCCTCGTCGTCATTGCAGTCCTTCTACCAGTTTTACTCGCTGGCGTTTCACTTCGTAGCCGTCCAGGTTATCCCCTGACGGCATTCGGCGATTTAACCGAGTTTTTCCTGCTTGCCACTGCCACTCTCTTCTTTGCCTGGAAGGGGGTTTCCACTCGTGGCACACCACGGGCGTTCTGGCTTTTGATTGCGCTGGGGTTCGGGATGTGGTCGGTCAATATGTTTTTGTGGGTCTATTATGAGGTGTGGTTGAACCAACCCGTTCCGTCGATTCCTATCGGGGAGTTCCTGCTCTTTACCAAACTTGTTCCGATGCTTGCTGCGCTGGCTCTTGAGCCAAACAACGACCGCCCCGATCGTCCTCGCCTCCTAGGATTTTTCGACCTCACTTCCCTTCTGGTTTGCTGGACGTACGTCTATCTTTTTTGGGCCATGGCGTACTTGCTGGCCGGAAACGATTTGGCGCGTTACAACAGCAACTCGGACATCGTCGATGAGGTGGGGAATCAACTATTTCTGATTATCCTGGCGGTCGTTGCTTTTCGAACCCGGGGACGCTGGCGTGGCTTTTATTTGAACTTTCTGGGCGCCTCGGCAATCTACAGTTTCGCGTCTATCCTGATCAACCGTGCCATCGGCTCAGGGCACTACTACACAGGCAGCCTGTACGATGTGCCGCTAATGACAGCGCTTGCTTGGTTTTGCGTGATATCAATAAACCACTCCGTCGATTCGCGAGCGGAGCAGCTTCAGGCTTGGGAAGAGACTAAAACTCAGGGCCGCCGGAACCGAAGAACCGTACTTTGGTCCGCGCGACTCTCCATGTTGGCGACTCTTTCGACTCCCGTGATCGGACTGTGGCTAGTCATGAGTGGCGAAACGCAGGACCCAGTTCGCCATTTTCGTATTCTCTTAACTTTGTTCACGATGTTGCTTCTGACCATCCTGCTTTTGCTGAAACAAGATCTTTTGAATTTCAAACTCGCCGGCTACCTGGAGGACGCTTCCCTGGCCTATTCGAATCTGAGGCGCTTCGAGGATCAACTGGTACAGAACGAAAAACTGGCATCGTTAGGCAAACTCGTGGCGCGCGTAGCGCATGAAATCAATAGAGCCATGGCAGCGGTAGGCAAGAATGTCGAAGATTTAAGATCGCATTCCACGGCCGATGGAAATCGGCAAAGAATGACAACCAAGATCGGCGAGTCCGCTCGCCGGACGAATAGCCTGGTCGAGAACATGCTCAGCTTCGCGCAAGAGATGCCCTTGCGGCGGGCTTCGTTGAATGTCCGGCCGCTGCTGGAGAGCGCCGTGAACTTGACCCGTGCGGGGCGCCGGCACAATGTTCGAGTGGAGATTCAAGAGCAAGGCGCTGCACCGTTGGTCGAGGGCGACGCCAATCAGCTGATTCAGGTTTTCCTACACATCATCGCGAATGCGATTGACGCCATGGAAGGAACCGAAACAAGGTCGCTCACCATCGCCATCAGAGCGGAACAAGAACAAGTAGAAATCGGATTCGTGGACACGGGCTCGGGACTGAAAGATCCGCGCCGCGTTTTTGAACCGTTTTACACCACTAAGGCAGTCGGCAAAGGCGTGGGGCTCGGTCTCAGCACCTGTTACGGGATCGTCAGGCAGCATGGCGGCGAGATCGACTGCCAGAATCGACCCGAAGGCGGGGCGGTATTCAGGCTGGTGCTGCCAGCGAGTGTAGCCGTTACAGTGGAGGCAATTTCCTAAATTTCTCGAAGCGATTGGATACGCAGAATTGATTCGAACGATTGACACAATCTGGACGCGGATCGCCCTTGGCTTAGTTCTCGCCCAGACCGCTGCGGCTGTCTTTTTGCCGCCGAGCCCCCTGCTGACAGCACTCGGGGATTCATTCCCTTGTCTGCTGGCTCTGGTGGTGATGCTTTCCTTCGGCAGCAACCGGCGGCAATCCAGCGGAACGGTTCGATTGTTTTGGATGTTGAGCGAAACAGGGTTCGCCATCCTGTGTCTGTCGCAGTTAGTCTGGTTCTACTACGATGTTGTACTGCGGCAGGCCGCGCCAAATCCAATTGCCGGCGATGGGCTTTTTCTTCTTGCTCTGGTTCCCACGCTGGCTGCGCTGGCGCTCAGGCCGCACGCCGAATCTGCTTCCGGCGATCTGCGATTTCGCCGCTTGGACTTTCTTCTTCTGCTCTCCTGGTGGGTCTGCCTCTACTTCTATTTTGCTTTGCCCTGGCAACTCGTAATCAGGAGCTATCCCAACTACAATCCGGCGTACTACGTTCTCGCATTGGCGGAACACTGCGCGGCACTGGTAGCCGTGGGAGCGCTTTATGTGAAGAGCCAAGGCTCCTGGAAAAGATTTTATCGGCAATTTTTCTTTGCACTGAGCGCGTTTGCCGCCGGGAGTCTTCTACAAAACATTTTTATCGACCGGGGGCTGTACTACACCGGGAGCTTCTATGACGTGCCGTGGAGTTTTTCGCTGGCAATGGTCACAGTTGCCGCGGCATTGGGTGCAAAGCTTGAATCCGAGCCGGCCCGGTCCAGTGTCGCTCCCCGTAACCGCGGTATGTGGAGTGCCCGGCTTGCGATGATTGGCGTGATCTCTCTTCCTCTTTTGGCCATCGCCACGGTCTTCGATGGCGGCTCTCCTCAACCTATTGTTATTTTCAGACTCCGGCTTATCTTCGGAGCAATGCTTTTTCTGGGAAGTCTGACATTCCTCAAGCTTTCTTCGATGGACCGCGAACTCCTGCGTTTGATTGGCTCGACGGAATCTTCATTGGAAAGCCTCAAGCTCGTGCAAAAGCAGATTCTGGAATCGCAAAGGATGGCAGCGTTAGGACGCTTGGCTGCTGGTGCGACCCACGAAATCAGCAACCCGCTGACCGCAATTCTAGGCTACGCCGAGCTTCTGCGCGACAATCCGACGCTCACGGAACAAGATCACCAATCGGTGAAAGATATCCAAGGACAAGTTCATCTGGCACAAGCGGCCATCAACGGAATGCGCAGATTTGTAAGCGTTGAAGCCGAAGTCGAAGCCGAAAAAAGCCCGTTACCTGAACTAAAAACACTTTAACACTAAACTTTCGCGGCTCTGGCTACGGTGCACCGTCGCCGAGGTACGTCGCCAGGAACCAGGTGTTGCCAAACGGGTCTTTGACGGTTGCGGCGCGGTCGCCGTACGGCGCGTCGTTTGGTGAAGTTACGCTCGTGGCTCCCGCGGCGAGCGCTTGGGAATACGTCGCGTCCGTGTCCGGCACATAGACATGGAGGTAGTGCGGAGAAGGCTGGGACTCGCTGGAAGCTTCGGCAATCTCGAAGGTGGCACCGGCGATTTCGATCGTCGCGTGTAGGATTTCGCCTTCGGGGGATTTGTGCACACCGTCAGCTTTGGCGCCAAGCGCGGCTTCCACAAATGGAATCATTTTGTGGGCTTCGCGAACATGGAGATAAGGCTGGACCGTGCGGGCACCTTCGGGACCAGGAACCCAGCCTCTCCTAGTGGCGATGTACCAGGTGTTACCGAAGGGATCGATGACAGCTCCCCAGCGATCTCCGGAAGGGTGATCGTCGTACGGCGGATGAATGGACGTGGCGCCGGCTTGAAGAGCGCGGCCGTAGGTTGCGTGGGCATCCGGAACGTAAAGATGCGTCGTCATTGGGCGCGCGGGGTATTGCTCGCTAGCGTCGCCGAGTTCGATGACATCTGAATCACCGATGGCTACCTCGGCGTGCATGATGGAACCGTCAGGACGTGGTACGCGCATGCGTTCGATGGCCTCGAAGGCAAAGACGAGGAAGTCGAGGAATTGTGGCGCGCCCTGGACCAGGAAGTAGGGCGCGATGTTGTTGAAACCTGGACGGCGAAAATGGGCGGTTCGGGATGAATCTGGAGTCGGCGCAGTGGCTTCGTTCATGGACGTTCTCCTTTGCCCATCATATTTGAGAATTGCTTTGAAATGAAGCTCGCAAAAATGGCCGATTCACGCCGGGTCGATCCGAGCAGCCATCGCGAAGCGGAATTTGCGGACTGTGAAGCGCACTAGCCGTTACTGAAGTCAGCTCTGGCAAGGCGCCAAACCTTTCCACCCTCAGGCGCCTGCTTTCTTTCAAGAGAGCTTGTTTCTTCGCTTGCGAAATACTATAGATTGCTCAGCGCAGGGATTGGAGGCTCCAGCCTATGACCACTCTAACGGACAGCCCGATTTTCGTTTTCGGTTTATCTCTCGCCGTGTTGTGGCTTGCAGCGGGGACCGGCGCTTACTTCCGCAAGCGGCGCCGGCAGCCTGTGAAAGACGAAGAGCGCCAGGATTATAGCGTTATTGAGGGAGCAACGCTGACACTGCTCGGGCTGATCATCGGCTTCAGCTTTTCGATGGCCATTAGCCGCTATGATCAGCGCAAAAACTACGAAGAGGCAGAAGCTAACGCCATCGGCACGGAGTACGTCCGGGCAGATTTGCTGCCCGCCACAGATGCGACGAAGGTTCATACGTTGCTGCTCGACTATGTCAATCAACGCATCCTGTTTTACAACACTCGCGATGCGGACAAACTGAGGCAGATCAATACCGACACAGGGCAACTACAGGCGAGTCTGTGGTCAGCTGTACGGGGGCCGGCTCTGGAGAAACCGAGCATGCTGTCCTCGCTTATCCTTTCCGGAATGAACGATGTGCTGAACTCGCAGGGATACACGCAAGCCGCTTGGCGGAATCGAATCCCAACTGCAGCCTGGGCTCTAATGGCAGCCATCGGCGTCTGCTGCAACTTGCTGATTGGGTATGGTTCTCGCCGAATAGAAGCGAGACCTATCCTGTTCGTCGTTACACCTCTTGTCGTGTCCATCTCGTTCTTTTTGATTGCGGACATCGACAGCCCGCGTGGCGGCGTGATTCGCGTGGCTCCGCAAAATCTGGTAAGTCTGGCTAAAAGCCTGCCGCCGAACTGAAGGGGAAATAGAGCGTGCAGGGCGTCGTGCGCCATTCTGGCTCTGGCACCTTGGCCACTTTGCGATTCCGACGTGTTATCCTCGCGGACTCTCGATGTATTGAACTCAGGCGAACGGAAAGTGTAAACACTATCCTCACGGCGGAGCGATGAGAATGGCTATCAAAGCAAGACTGTGCGGGCTCTCGATTCTGTTGGTTCTTGGCGCTTCTTTTGTCGCGCGGAGTGACGATCCTCTCAAGATTGCGACGGCTCCTTTCCTTCCGCCGACAGGACCTTTTGCCGTCGGGACCCACGAGTATTTGTGGATTGACCAGGGCCGGCAAGATCCTTTTACGAAGGACTCCAAAGCGCGGCGCCATCTCATCGTCCGCGTCTGGTATCCCGCCGAGGCGGTGCCCGGTGCGGATAGAGCGCCCTATATCCGAGACGCCAACGAATTCGCTGAGAAGAGTACGTACAGGGCGTTAGTGAAAGTGAAGACCAACGCGGTTATCGACGCCCCACTCGCCAAGAGCAAAGTTCCTTTTCCCATCCTGATCTACCAACCCGGCGGCGGCACGCAGCGTTTCATTGGTACATTTGAGACGGAAGAACTTGCCAGCCACGGATATGTCGTGGTGAGCACAGATCATCCAGGTTTCAGCGAGACCGTTCTCTTTCCGGATGGTGTTCCGTTCAAGGCGGACCAACATTTGGCTCCCGCGGAAACAGGTGACTTTCGCGAAGACGTTAGGAAAAGTTGGGATTGGCTCAACGACGAGGTTTTTCCCACCTGGATCGCGGACGCCTCCTATACCTTGGACAAGGTCGAAGAACTGAACAAAACCCCAGGGCAGCTCTTCTATCGCCAACTCGACCTGTCGCGAATTGGCATGTTCGGATGGTCTTTCGGAGGTGCAACGTCTGTAGAGATGAGTATCGACGACCCGCGCGTGAAAGCCGTCGTTGATCAAGATGGACAGCTGTTTGGCACTGCGCGAAAAAAGGGAACGTCGCGCCCGTTAATGCTGATGCATCACGGCGGCGAAGACAAAGCGCCAAAACCGGAGCAGGAAGCCATTCTGAAGGAATATATCGCCCAGACCGAAGTTTGGGATCGCTCCATGATCGAACGCTCGACCAACGATCGGTACGAAATCACGATAGCGAAAACCCAACACGGTCATTTTAGCGATTTCATGCTCGCCATTCCGCCGGATAAGGATGAGCTTGACGCGCGGCGCGGGCACGCGATCGTCATTGCCTATACGCTGGCGTTTTTCGACAAATACTTGCGCGGGCAGGATAGCGATCTGCTCAAAGGGCCTTCGACCAAATACCCGGAGGTCACGTTCAGCAAGAAACCGTGACTATCCATGGAAGCGAAGTGGGAAACTTTGACTCGATAGCAGGCTTTGCGGCTGCCCTTTCGCGCTTCCCTACTGTCCCGCGTGCCATCTTGCCTCCCGTCGCGCATGGGTATAGGCTTCTTCTCCGGCAGCACGTTTGCGCACCCACAGGGCCGGAGGGGTTCCGCCCTGCCTTCCTTTCATTGGCGTGAGCGCGCTTCCTAGGCCACCAACCGGCGGCTAATGAGATCAATCTTTTCGCGGAAGCTCCCACAATGTTCGTTGTGAGTGGCCACGCCGCGACGATTCCGATAGGGAGGATTACATGGCGACAGCAACGGCTGTAATGGAACCAAGCGTGAAAATCAGTGCGAATAAGCTGCTGATCAACGGACAGTGGGTCAACAGCGCTTCGGGCAAGACATTTCCGACGGTTAATCCTGCGACGGGGGAAATCATTACGCAGGTGGCAGAAGCCGATGCCGCCGATGTCGATAAGGCAGTGGCGGCGGCGCGAGCGGCTTTCGAAACTGGCGCGTGGCGCAGGAAGATGACCGCTTCGCAGCGCGGTGCAATGTTGAACCGGCTGGCGGATTTGATTGAGAAGCATGCCGACGAATTAGCGCAACTCGAGTCCCTGGACAACGGCAAGCCGTACCAGGTGGCAAAGGCCGCGGACCTTCCGCTCACCGTAGCTTGTTATCGCTACTACGCAGGATGGGCGGACAAGAATCACGGCAAGACGATTCCGGTGAACGGTAATTATTTTTGTTACACGAAGCATGAGCCGGTGGGCGTGGTAGGGCAGATCATTCCGTGGAACTTCCCGCTCCTGATGCAGGCGTGGAAGCTCGGACCGGCGCTGGCGATGGGCTGCACGGTGGTCATGAAGCCGGCGGAGCAGACGCCTCTTTCAGCACTGCGCGTAGGCGAACTGATCATGGAAGCGGGATTCCCCGAGGGCGTGGTGAACATTCTCCCGGGATATGGCCCGACCGCGGGCGCGTCGATTGCGCGACACATGGATGTGGACAAGGTGGCGTTTACCGGGTCGACGGAAGTGGGCAAGTTGATTATGAAGGCCGCAGCCGAAACGAACCTGAAGCGCGTGACGCTCGAGCTGGGTGGGAAAAGCCCGAACATCGTGTTCGCGGACGCGGACATGGATGAAGCGATCGAGGGCGCACACTTTGCGTTGTTCTTCAATCAAGGGCAATGCTGCTGCGCAGGCTCGCGGTTGTTCGTCGAGGAGAAGGCTTACGACGAATTCGTGGAGCGAAGCGTGGCGCGGGCAAAGAAGCGGACGGTGGGAAATCCATTTGATGCGAAGACCGAACAGGGCCCGCAGGTGGATCAGGACCAGTTCGACAAGGTCATGGGCTACATCGACAAAGGCAAGAAAGAAAACGCCAAGATGCTGACCGGCGGCGGGCGCGTCGGTGATAAAGGGTACTTCATCGAACCGACCGTGTTCGCCGACGTCACCGACAACATGACCATCGCGCAGGAAGAGATCTTCGGGCCAGTGATGTCCATCCTGAAGTTCAAGACCATCGACGAAGTGGCAGCGCGGGCCAATAAGAGTACGTATGGTCTTGCGGCGGCAGTCTGGACGAAGGACATCAGCAAAGCTCACGCCATCGCCGACAGCGTTCGCGCGGGGACCGTGTGGGTGAATTGCTATGACGTGTTCGATGCGGGCGCGCCGTTCGGCGGGTTCAAGCAGTCCGGCATCGGGCGCGAACTGGGCGAGTACAGCCTGGCGAATTACACCGAAGTCAAAACCGTAACCGTAAAGCTGTAAAAGAAGTAGAGTCCTCAACTCCAGGGGCACTGCATGCGCGGGACCCGGGCACCCGACGGGCACGGCATGCCGTGCCCCTACGTTTTGGCCGGTGGTGGCGTAGAATCGCGGCATGGCGGTTACGCTACGGTCTTACGAGCCGCACGACTTCGCCGCCTTGCACCGGCTGGATCAGTCCTGCTTCCCTGCCGGGATTTCTTATTCGAAGACTACGCTGCACTATTTTCTGACGATTGCCAGCGCGGATTGCATCGTTGCAGCAGACGGAAAGCAAATCGCAGGTTTTATTTTGACGGAAGAAAACCCTCCGCTTGCCCACATTATCACCCTGGATGTCGCTGAAGCGCACAGGCGGCAGGGAGTTGGCACATCGGTGCTATTGGAAAGCGAGAAGAACCTAGCCCTGCGCGGCGTGAGATCCATCCTGCTGGAAACGGCAATCGATAATGATGGCGCTGTTGCGTTCTGGAAGAGGCATGGCTATCGTATCGAAGCGGTGTTGAAGCGTTACTATCTGGGCCGGCTCGACGCTTACGAAATGCGGAAGATTTTGCCTGGCACGGGCAAATCGGCTCCAGCTCAAAAGGAAACTTAAACCGAATGCCTCTCTATCAGGCGATAGTCCTTGCCCTCGTGCAAGCCTTCACAGAATTTTTGCCGGTGAGCAGCACGGCACATCTCACGCTCTTTCCGTGGCTGCTAGGCTGGCAGGACCCAGGTCTGGCGTTCGATGTCGCGTTGCACGCGGGAACGTTGGTTGCCGTCCTTCTATATTTCTTCAAGGATTGGCTGACGCTGGCGCTTTGCGGAGTGGGAGTAAAGTACCCAGCGAACGCCACCACCGAAGAGGTGGGGCAACATAAGAAGCTCTTCTGGTACATGGTGATTGGGACGATTCCCGGCGGAATTCTGGGCGCACTGTTCGAACACAAAATCGAGGAACACTTCCGCACTCCCTATGTGATAGCTATTTCGCTTATTGCCATCGGGCTGGTGATGTGGTGGGCGGACTCCAGATCGCCGCTAACGAGGCCGCTCGAACAGTCGAATATTACAGATGCAGTGACAATTGGCACCGCTCAGGCGCTGGCGCTTTGCCCGGGAGTTTCGCGCTCGGGCATCACGATTACGACGGGACTGTTTCGAGGATTCACGCGCGAGGCGGCGACGAGGTTTTCCTTCCTGCTTTCCACCCCACTGATTGCGGGGGCGGTGGTCTCGCATTTGCCCAAACTGATCAAACTGCACAAAGCAGGCGGGCTGGATTTGCCTCTCTCGACGCTGCTCATCAGCATCCTGGTTTCCGGCGTAGCAGGATATTTCGTGATCGCGTTTTTTCTGCGCTACTTGCAAACACACACGCTCAAACTATTTGTTTTCTACCGACTGTTGTTTGGTATCATCGTGCTTGTTTTAGCGTTTCTCCAGGCGGGCGCGCGATAGCGCCAACGTGCCCGTCGCACCACTCAGCCTTCCCCAAAAAGCTGAGGAGAATCCTGTGCGTTTGCTGACTCCGACCGAAAATAAACGGCTCAATGAGCTGATTGGGTTTTTGTGCATCACGTTGGGCCTATTGATGGCGCTGGCGCTGATTTCCTATTCGCCGCACGACGCGGCATTTAACGTGAGCTCCGGGGGGCCCGATGGGGCTTCCGCGCGAAACTGGATTGGGCCAGTCGGCGCGTACGGTTCCGACTTGCTCTTCCAAGTGCTTGGCTTTGCGGCGTTTCTGCTCCCGATGGCTCTGCTGGTGCTGGGCTGGAGGTGGTGCCGTAGTCGGGCGATCGATTCTCAAGTAGCCACCCTCATTGGATATTCCCTGCTGCTGGTCTCGCTCCCTTCCCTCTTGGCATTGCTCCCGTTGCCGGCTGTGCGGGGCGCCGTCCCTGCGGGCGGGATGCTGGGCGAATTGCTCGCACACGGCCTAAGGAGCGGCTTCAATTGGGGCGCGTATGTGATCGCCTTTGCGGTGCTCATCACCGCGATTTTCATGACCACCAGTTTTTCATTTGCCGGAACGCACGCGTGGGCGACGGGTCCAAAGGGGCCTATCGGCGCAGTGGAAAGGCTCGGCCTTCTGCAGAAGGCCGCGGCGCGTTGGAGTTCGTGGAGAGAAGAACGCGAGCAGAACCGCATGCGCCGCCGCGTCGAGGAAACTCGCATTTCCGGGCGCAAACCTGTTTCGCCCCAATCGTTTGGAACTGCCACCGCAGTGGGTGAACCGACCAAATCAATTCAACTCGCGGATGAGAGCGAAGTTTTTGAAGAAGAGAAAGAAGAAGAAACGGAAAAGCAAGAGACGTCTCGCCGGAAAGAACCGATTCTCTTCGTGGGCCCGGAAAAAACCATTGCGAAGAAGACCGCCGAACCAAAAATCGCCAAGGGCAATCCCAATTACAAACTGCCTTCTCCTTCGCTGCTTCGCGAGGGCGAGCGAAGCCAGAAATTGGACGAGGACGAACTGAAGGACCGCGCGCGCGCGATTGAGGCCAAGTGCCTGGAGTTCGATATTCAAGGCCGCGTCACGCAAATCAATCCCGGCCCAGTCGTCACCACGTTCGAGTTCAAGCCCGACGCTGGGATCAAGTACAGCCGGATTATTGGCTTGACGGAAGACCTGTGCCTGGCGCTCCAGGCGGAATCAATCTTGATCGAGCGCATCCCCGGCAAATCGACGATTGGCATTGAAGTTCCGAACCTCACCCGACAAACAATCGCTCTACGCGACATTATTGAAGCACCGGAGTTTTCTAGTTCACCGAGCAAGCTGACCCTGGCAATGGGACGCGATTTGCACGGCCGGATTCGCGTCACCGACCTTGCCGCAATGCCACACTTACTGATTGCCGGTTCAACAGGCACCGGAAAGAGCGTCTTCATCAATTCGCTGATGATGTCGATTCTCTATAAAGCCAGCCCGGACGACGTGAAGCTGGTGCTGGTCGATCCCAAGCGCCTCGAACTGAACCTCTACGAAAACATTCCGCATTTGATCGCTCCGGTTGTGACGGATCCCAAAATCGCGTCGAACGTGCTGCGCAATGCAACGCGCGAAATGGAAAAGCGGCTGAAGCTCCTCGCACAGCGCGGTGTGCGAAACATCGACCAATACAATCGCACCTTCCAGAAGGCGCAATCGCTGTCGCTCTTCGAAAACGTCGAGGAGAGCGAACACAAGCCCCTTCCCTACCTGGTGATCGTGATCGACGAACTTGCCGACCTGATGATGGTGGACACCAACAACGTGGAAGAGTCCATCACGCGGCTCGCGCAAATGGCGCGCGCCGTAGGGATTCACCTGATTCTCGCGACTCAGCGGCCGTCCGTCGACGTAATCACAGGTTTGATCAAGGCGAACTTCCCTGCCCGCATTTCGTTCCGCGTGGCTAGCAAAGTCGATTCGCGAACGATTCTGGATTCGAACGGCTCGGAATCGCTGCTTGGCAAGGGCGACATGCTCTATTTGCCTGCGGGTTCTGCGCGGCTGCACCGCATTCACGGCCCGCTCGTCTCGGAAGACGAAATCGTTGCGGTTTGCGACTTCTGGCGGCAGCAGGCACAGGCCAAGTACAACGAGCAACTCCTGGAAGCCCCGAAGGATGAGAATGGCAAGGTGGAAGGCGAGGGCGGAGGCGAAGCGGAAGCCGGCGGCGAGCCTGTGGACGACGCTCTTTACCAGGACGCAGTCCGCGTGGTTTGCGAGATGGGCCGTGCTTCCACCTCCACGCTGCAACGGCGCCTGCGCATTGGCTACGGCCGTGCTGCCCACCTGATCGACATCATGGAAAAAGACGGCATAGTAGGCCCACCCGACGGCACACGCCCGCGCGAAGTCCTCAAGGGCAAAAGCTGGATGAAGGAGTTCGACGAGTCATCGCAGTGATCCGTCGCACGGCAGCTCTTTTTCTGGGTGCTTTCCTCTCTTGTGTTTCAAGTGTAGCTAAATCCCAGACCAAGCCGCGTGTTGTCCATGCTTTCGTGGCCCTTGCCGACAACGAACACCAAGGCATCGTTCCTGTTCCCGCTTTTTTGGGAGACGGTGATGACCCTGCCCGCAATCTCTACTGGGGTGCGGCGTTTGGCGTGCGCACTTTCTTCAAAAATGCTCCGGAATGGAAGGAAATCCTCTATTTCAAGCATCCGAACAGCTACGTTCTCGAGCGAAGTATTTTTCAGAATCGAAACAAGGAAGTGTTGCTCGTAGCGGACGCTTACCGTGGCAGTGAAATCAAACAAGCTTTAACAGACTTTTTCCGTGCAGCAGCAGGCATTCCAGACAAGCAAGCCACCTCCGGCGGCATAATCGGCGGCGTTGCTTTTCAAGTCCCGACAACCGCAGATCTCGTTGTGTATGTGGGGCACGATGGGCTGATGGATTTTCCTTTGACTGTGGATTTCGGGGGTCGTTCCGAATCGAAGCACTCTGCAATCATCCTGGCTTGCGCCAGCAGGTCATATTTCCGAGATCTCTTGCGGGCATCAGGGGCCACGCCGCTCTTATGGACGAATGGGCTAATGGCTCCCGAAGCGTATACCTTGAAAGCCGCACTCGAAGGCTGGATGCTGCAGGAATCGGAAGAAGAAATTCGCAAGCGCGCGGCGGCAGCGTACGCAAAGTATCAGAAGTGCAGTGATGCAGCAGCCATGCGACTTTTCTCGTCAGATTGGTGAGCGGGATTTCAATTCGAAGGACTGGCTACCGAACGCGATCACTCTGCGAAAGTGAGCGTTCATTTCAGGCGAATTGACACGGTCGCGCCGCACCCCATACAATTTCTACATCACAAGTGCCGGGGTAGCTCAGTGGTAGAGCGCCGCCCTGAAAAGGCGGGCGTAGCCAGTTCGATTCTGGCCCCCGGCACCATCCCTAGCTCGATCCCCAAGGAAACTCCAATTCCCCTTCGCTACGTAGTCTTCCCCATTCGTCTCCATTTCGATTTTTTCAACGTGCCTCAAGAGCGCGGCTCGGGCAACGATCACGTCGCCACTCAAGAGACCGCACAAATCCTTTAGCTTCGCTTTCGCTATCGTTCGCATACTTGCAATCCGCGTTTTGATCGAATCCTCGTTGGAGGAGATAACGCGCTCGGTGATCTCAGCAATTTCTCTTTCCCGCTCCGCGATTGCTGTCATGATTGTGGGCGACAGTTGTCCGCTCGCGATCACCCGCGTGAGGTTTGCAAGTTCACCTTCCAGCTCGCATTTCCGTTTCTCAATTCGGCTCAACTCGCTGCCCATGTTTTCCAGTTCCTTGAGCAGCCCGGCCTCGAACTTCTCCATCACGTAATCGACAACTTCCTCGCGCAGAATCTTTTCCTGCAAACCCGAAAGCATCGCCGCCTCTAGATCATCCCGGCGAATCCGGGCAGTGTTCTTGCACACTGTCTCGCCTCGGTTGTAATTCAACGGGCAGCCATACACCTGGCTCGATTTGTTTCGACCCGCACCCCAAAGGACAGTCAGATTCGCGCCGCACCCTGCACACTTCAAAAGCCCACTGAATAAATATGTGGAGTTCATCGACCGCGTGTGCATGAGTCCATTCCGTCTCGTAGCGTCACTGTACAAGCGATTCACCGCTTCGCGCCTAGCCTCGACCCTCTGCCATAGTTCCTCGGAGACGATCCGCTGCTCTGGAATTTCGCTTTGCACCCATTCACTCTCGGGACGTGGACGGTAAACACGCTTGCCTGTTTTCGGCGAGCGAACCCGTACGTAGGGCGAGCTTTGAAAGGTTTATTGCGAGAATCAGGATTCTCCAAGATATCAATTTCGGCCTCGTATGAGGTTTTCGGCGACCCGACTTCATTCGTGGAGTGGCTCACCAGTTGTCTGGAGTCCGGGGGCCATACGGAGCTTAGGCAGAACGGACAGGAAGTGCGCGCCTGGAGTGAACATCCTGACGCCTTCGTTGCTGCAGCTATGTTTGAAGGACTTGGAGCGGCTTGACTTGTTCTACGTGAGCCCCTCCCATTAGAGCAGGTCTCTCGGCCTAGCTAATTTGATCAATGCCCGAACGCGTTGCTCTCGGTATTTGGAACGAGGAGTTCGCTTCTGGAAATTCGACCCTTCATGGCGCTGGCAAAGCGTGTCCGAGGATAACTTCCGGGGCTTGCAGACAATTCGGGAGGTATCGCAAAATGGCTCAAATTGAGCGCCGAGCATCCCACTATCATTTGGCTTGGCTAGGAAGCGACCACTATCTTTACGGCTCCCTTGACGGGTAAACTTCAGTAGTGACAAATCGCGAATGACCCCGGCGTATGACGCAAGCAGAATTCAATAAACACCTCGACTCCGCTGAGAAGAGCCCGAGAGAGATTGCGGCTGCAGTCTCTGGTTTGTCAGACCGAGTTCTGCACTACAAGCCTTCCCCCGAGAAATGGTGCGTGCTGGAGATCCTCGGTCACTTGGCGGATGTCGAGATCATCTACGGGTACCGACTTCGCCAGATGCTGGCCGATACAAAGCCCGTCATCGCGCCGCTGGATCAGGACGCATGGGCCCGCAATCTGAACTACCTGGATTCGCCTCCCTCGGAACTGGTCGCATTTTACGGTTTCGCACGTCATCACAACCTGCGTTTGGTGCGCAGTCTCAACCCCTCCGACCTTTCCAAGTCAGCCTTTCATCCAGAAATGGAACGGGAGGTCACTGTTGCTGACCTGGTCGAGAGGATGGGCGGGCACGGCTTTGCGCATCTGCAACAGATTGAAAGATTGAAAGCAGCAGCGAGCAGCAAACAGTGATAACTGTTGCAAAATCGCATCAGCGCTCATTGACCGGGTCGTGGGCGTGATTGAGGAGTTCCGCGCGAACGGGGTT
>DATEWL010000642.1:0-3374 GCA_035258025.1 Candidatus Acidiferrum sp.
TCGTTTTTCGCGCAGAAAGTTACGGTGCGGCCCAGATCGGCCGCCGCATCGACTTGGGCGAAATTGCCTTCGAGGACGATGTCAGGGTTGGGAGAGACGAGTTGGAGCACCACCCAGGGCAGTTCGCCGTCGCCGACAAGCAAGTTTGAACCGCCGCCGAGAAACTTGTGCGGGACACGTTGCGCGTCAAGGAGATTCAGAAGGTCGGGAATCGCGTCGTGCTTCTCGATGCGCAGCAAATCGGTCGTGCCACCGATGCCCAAGGAGGTGATCTCGGCCAAGGAAGTGCCCGGCTTTAACTGCACGCCGAGTTCTTGCAGGGCTGCGACGATCTTGGCGTCTTCAATGCGCATGGTGTGTCGGATTTTCCGTCCCCAGGAGGACCATCAGTTCGTTGCTGGCGCGGCTGATGTTGCCGGCGCCAATCGTCATGATGGCGTCACCAGCGCGGGCTTCGCGGAGGAGGAACTCGATTCCATCCTGCATGGAGCGGAAGTAGTGAACGTTTTTGTGTCCGGCCTCGCGAATGGCGTTAGCAAGAGCTTCGCTGGTAATGCCGGGAATGGGCGCTTCGCTCGCGGCGTAGATGTCTGTTAGCACTAATATGTCGGCCTGGTTGAAGGCCCGGCTGAATTCATCCCAGAGGTGCTGCGTGCGCGAGAATCGGTGGGGCTGGAACAGAACAAGGGTACGGTTGAACTTGCAGACTCGCGCGGCTTCGAGGGTGGCGCGAATTTCGACCGGGTGATGCCCATAGTCATCGATTACGGCGATGTCGTTGACGATGCCCTTGATGTCGAAGCGGCGTCCCACACCCGTAAATTTGGCGAGGCCTTCGCGGATCAGGTCGCTTGGTACATTTAAGTAGAGCGCGACAGCTGCTGCCGCAGCTGCGTTGCGGACGTTGTGTATTCCCGGCGGATGCATCAGGTGGAAGACGCCGAGGTCTTCGCCCTTGAAGGTGAGGCGGAAATCGCTGCCGAGTCCTTCGAGCTTGACGTCGCTGATAACCAGGTCTGCCTGGCTGGAAGTGCCGTAGGTAATGATGGGGCGCTTGACGTCAGGAAGAATGGCTTGCACGTTTGGTTCGTCGAGGCAGAGAATCGCGGCGCCGTAGAAGGGGACGCGGTTCACGAACTGGATGAAGGCGCCTTGAATGTCCGCGAGCGAGGTGTATTGGTCGAGGTGCTCTCGGTCGATTGTTGTGACGACGGCTACGACGGGCGCGAGCATCAGGAAGCTGCGGTCGCTTTCGTCGGCTTCCACGACGAAATATTCGCCTTTGCCCAAGCGAGCGGTTGTGCCGGCCTGATTGACTCTGCCGCCAATCACGAAGGTGGGATCAAGATGCGCGGCGTTCAGGACCGAAGCTACCATCGAAGTTGTGGTTGTCTTGCCATGGGCACCGGCGACGGCAATGCCATATTTCAGCCGCATCAGCTCGGCGAGCATCTCGGCACGTGGGATTACGGGGATTTTCTTCTTGTGTGCCTCGACGACCTCGGGATTGTCTTGCTTGATCGCGGAGGAGGTCACTACCACGTGCGCGCCTTCGACGTTGACTGCTTTGTGGCCTTCGTGGATCGTCGCGCCGAGATTTTGCAGCCGCTCGGTGATGTTTGAGGGCTTGGTGTCCGATCCAGAAACGGAGTAGCCGAGCGTCAGCAGAACTTCGGCGATTCCGCTCATGCCAATGCCGCCGATGCCGACCAGGTGGATGCGTTGAAAATTGCGGAACGAGACCATCATGGATTTGCCCTCTCGCGTTTTCCCTGCACGTTCGCGGCCTCTTCTATTAGGTTGACGATGTCCCGCGTAGCGTTGGGCCGGGCGAGTGACCGCGCTGCGTCGGATTGCTTTTCAATCTGATCTGGCTGGTCGATGAGCAAGAAAATTTCGCTGGTCAGGCGGTCGACGGTCAGTTCGTTTTCGGTGATCAGACGGCCTGCGCCCGCGCGTTGCATCTCCTGCGCGTTCCGCAACTGGTGGCTGTCGGTGGCGGCTCCGAACGGAATGAAGATGGCGGCGCGGCCCGCGGCTGCGATTTCCGCCGCGGTGATGGCTCCAGCTCGGCAAACGATCACATCTGCCCAGGCAAAGCGCTCGGCCATGTTCGTGAGGAAGGGTACAACCTCCGCGTTAATTTCGCGCCGCGCATAGGCGGTGCGCACCGCATTATAGTCGCGTTCACCGGTCTGATGCACGATGGACAGCTCATTTTTTCGCGGGGCCAGTCGGTCCATGGCGTCGACAAAAGTGCGGTTGATAGGCAGCGCTCCTTGGCTTCCGCCGGTTATTAGCAGGCGAAAAGGCTTTTCGAGTCTTCGAGGAACGATTGAGAAAAACTCCGGGCGCACTGGGCAGCCCGTCACGATGGCCTTTTTCCCCCAGGTGTGGGCAGAAATTTCATAGCCGGTGGCGATGCGTTTGGAGAGTTTCGCGAGCAGCTTGTTGGTCAGACCCGGCTCCGCGTTTGGTTCGAAGATTATGTTGGGCACGCGGCTAAACCAGGTTGCCAGCAGCATCGGTCCGGCGGCGTAGCCTCCAACGCCGAATGCCGCGACTGGTTTGTGCTTTCGCAATACGCGCCGGGCGTCCAGCATCGCGGGCGCGAGCATGGCGAGATTTTTCGCCAGCGTTGCGCCGCCCTTTCCTTTTAGGCCGGCGACGCGTAACGTCTCAAGCGGCAGTCCGGCTTGCGGGACTAACTTCATTTCGATTCCTCGTTCTGTTCCAACTAGCACGACTTCTCTTTCCTTGCCGCGCGATAGCCATTCCTGGGCGATGGCAATGGCGGGGATTACATGTCCGCCAGTGCCGCCTCCGGCGATTAGGAGTTTCATGGTTGAGGCCTGGGCGCGCGGGCGGGGCGAGCCCGGCCCCTACAAACGAAAATCGGGAGTTGCGTCATGTTTCCGTGGCCTGTTGGCTGATGTTTAGGAGCACTCCTGTGGCTAGCAACATCACCAGCAGGCTTGAGCCGCCATAACTTACGAATGGCAGCGGAATGCCTTTTGTCGGCACCATGCCCAACACAACCGCAAAGTTGATCAGCGCCTGGCTGAGCACTAGCGCTGTGATTCCCAGCGCGAGCAGGCGGCCGAACCCGTCGGGAGCTGCAAACGCGGCGCGCAGGCCGCGCCATCCATAGGCCAGGAAAAGCGCAATGACTATCATTGCGCCGATGTAGCCAAGCTCTTCGCAAATTACGGCGTAAATAAAATCAGTGTGCGCTTCCGGCAAGTAAAAGAGTTTTTGCTTGCTTTCCATCAGGCCGACGCCTGTGAATCCGCCCGAGCCTACCGCGATGAGCGACTGCATCAACTGAAAACCCGCCCCTTGTGGATCAGAATCGGGATGGAGAAAAGAGCTCA
>DATEWL010000643.1:0-4472 GCA_035258025.1 Candidatus Acidiferrum sp.
CGAGATAGTCGAGATCAAGCGCGTCGCCATCGGCAAAGCGAAA
The DNA here is from genome assembly GCA_035258025.1 of Candidatus Acidiferrum sp. Classification (GTDB taxonomy): domain Bacteria; phylum Acidobacteriota; class Terriglobia; order Acidiferrales; family UBA7541; genus Acidiferrum. The sequence continues at coordinate 44 of DATEWL010000643.1, forward strand.
GATCACCCGCCAATTAGCGCGAACGGTGACCGCCCAATAGCCTTTCCTCTCCCCCTTGAGCGGATGGAGCCGGAAACCAGGCAGGTCCATATCTGCTACGGAGGTCGAAGCTTCCAAACGCACGAGAATATCGCGCAGTCTTTCGGCGTGCTGGTTCAGGACGCCGCGATGGTCGTCGTCTTCGTAAAGGCGTTTGAGGCCTTTGTGGCGGATCGACCGAATCACATCTTACCGTAATGCGTTACGTAACGCGTGTCAAGTAGCAACCGCGCTCAGGGCAGCGCGACGGGTCGTTTGCCAATCGTGGCCGGGCAAGGAATTCCTGTATAGCTCATCGAGACGCTCGTCGATCGGAACGAGCATTTAGGAACGCGCGAGCAAAGGGTGCCACCGCAGCTCAGCATGAGGCAATGCGGTCGCGAGAAACACGGACGGGCACAGCAAGTCGTGTCCCAAGGACGGGTAAGGGACGGGAGACGCCGTTAAGTTACAGATTATAGGGAAGTTATAGTAGGAGCGGGTGGCGTCCTACGGAGATGGTACTGGTGGGCTATTGGCTCGAGAGAATGCCGCGGGCAGAATGTGAGTAGAGGCAAACCTGAGGGATGTTCGCCGCTATGCTACTTGCGATCTCCATTGTTGCGCTTTCGCAATTTGCCCTGTACTACTGGCGGGCGATTTTGGCGGGAGTCGCAGCTCAGCCCGTGTCTGACCGGGTTTTGGCCGCGGCTAATCTCGACGCCGGGCGAATGAAGGGGCAGGATTTCGAGAAACTGGCCGGTTTGCACGAACTGACCCCCGAGCTAGGTCCTGGCGGCGGTGGGCTGACTCTGGTGCGGGCTTACTACCGGATTGTCGAAGCTCTGGGCGCACTCTCCGGTGTGCGTATGCCTGCTGTAGCCGAGTGGTGCGAACGCGAGCGCGTCATTTGCGCGCGTTTTGCAGCGGTACAGATCGATCGGCGGCTGCAGACGAATCTGGCCTTGGCGGCAGCTTTGCGGTCTTGCTAGGCCGATAGCCTAGTTCCGGCAAAGCTACTTTCGGTTTTTCCTTCCTTCTTTTTTCCTCCCCCTTTGAAAACTTAGATCTTCTCCCCCAGGCGATGATTCGCGTTCGATGAGGGTTACTCCACTCAGTTGGCCCTTGCATGTCGAGGCCTGTGCAAGCCGCACAGGCAGGGGTGCCTGTGCTACTCCGGGGACAGGATGCGGTGTAACCTTTTTGGGGTTTGGCGGTAATCACCTATGAAAGAGCAAGAACGGGCCGAAACGGAAAATGACCAGGCAATGAAGGTGGCTCCGGACGAGGATCTGATGCTCGAAGTGCGCAATGGCGCAGGCGAAACGCTGGGGGTGTTGTTCGACCGCTATCACTCGCCGCTCTACAACTTTTATTCGAAGCTCACAGGCGACCGGACGCTCAGTGAAGACCTGGTGCAGGAAGTTTTTCTGCGGATCTTGAAGTACCGGCAGAGCTACCAGCCGGGAACACCGTTTCGGGCGTGGATTTACCAGATTGCGAGGAATGCACGCGTGGATCACTACCGGAAGACGCCGCGGCACATCACGTTCGAGCCCGAGATGGTGCCGCCGGTGATGCCGAAAGATACGGCGCAGAAATCGGAAGAAGTGGAGCTGCTGCATCGCGCCCTGATGCAGATGCCGGAAGAGAAACGCGAGATTTTGGTTTTAAGCCGGTTTCAGGAATTGAAGTATGACGAGATTGCGCGGCTGCTCGGATGCGAGCTAGGGACTGTCAAGACGCGGATTCATCGGGCGATTCAGGAGCTGCGGCAAAATTTTAAACAGTTGGAGCGCGGGCTTGCGCCACGGGAGGCGGGGCCTGCGGTGGTGAAAACGATTCCTCCCCGGAGGTTTGGAAATGAAATGTGAAGAGATTGGAGAACTCCTGCCGGACTATTTGCAAGGAAGCTTGAAAGCCGAGCAGGACAACTTGGTGGAAGAGCACATAGAACAGTGCGCGGATTGTCGCGAAGACGTGCTGATCTGGAAGAAGCTGTCGCTGCTGCCAGTGGAGCAGCCGAGTAAAGAATCGCGCGAGCGGTTTGAAGCGATGCTGCAGGCGTACCAGACAGGGCGGAGCGATAAGACGTCGGCTGGATTAGAACGCGAGAAGCGCGGTTCCGTGTGGAATTGGCTGCGTTCGCCGTTAGGGGCGGTGGCGTGGAGCGCGGCGCTACTGGTGATCGGCGCTTTTGCGGGCGTGAACGCGGGAAATTATTTCGGGAACAAACCAGTTCACTCGAACGCTAGCCAGGACGAAATCGCGGCGATGCACACTGAGTTGACGAACATGAAGCAGATGGTGGTGCTCTCGATGCTGCAGCAGCAGTCCGCGAGCGAACGGCTGCAAGGCGTGAGCTACAGCCGGCGAGAAGACCAACTCGATCCGCAAGTGATGTCCGCTCTTGTGCACACCTTGCGTTACGACGGCAGCGTCGATGTACGGCTGGCGGCTCTCGATGCTCTAAGCCGGCACGGGGCGCAGCCGCAGGTGCACAAGGGTGTTGTGGACGCACTGCAAGAGCAGCAGTCGCCGCTGGTGCAGGTCGCGCTGATCGATTTGATGCTGGAGTGGCGCGATCCGGACGCCGCGCAGCGGCTGCGCAACTTTGTGCAGACGCCGAATTTGAATCCAACGGTGAAACAGCGGGCAGATTGGGCCTTGAGCAAATTGAATTGAGGAGTAAAACGTGCGCAGAAAAGCTTTCTTTCCGATTTTGATGGTGTACGTAGCGGTAGCGCTTCTCATGCCGGTGCTGCCAGCGAACAAGATGGCAGGCGGGCGTTCGCGGGAGAGCATTGTGGGCCATTTGTATGCAGCAATGGGGCCGGAAACCGTTTCCGCGAAGGGTCGAGATGATGACGACCGCTACTTGTCTTCGCGGGACGAGGAAAAGATACAGAAGTCTTTCACGTTACCCGCTGCCGGACACAAGTCGCTCGAAATTGACAATGTGTGGGGATCCATCGAGGTGGTTGCGGACACGACTGACAAAGTGGAGCTGACCGTTGCAAGAACGAACCAAGCCGAGTCGAAAGAAAAGCTGGAGCGGGCGAAGAAGGAAGTGACCATGGACGTCACGCAAGAAGAAGGCGCGCTGAAGCTCTATGTAAATGGTCCGTTTAGGTGCCAGTGCGACGATTGCCGGCATTCGCGCGATGGCGAAGGATACCGGGTCAAGATGGATTTCAAGGTACATGTGCCGCGCGATATCGATATCAAGGTGAAAACGGTGAACGAGGGGCGCGTGAAGGTGAGCAACGTCAACGGCAGCTTTGTGGTGCGCAATGTCAACGGGGACATTGAGATGGACAATATGGCGGGGTCGGGCACGGCGCGGACAGTGAATGGACCGGTGATCGTCTCGTTCCGCCAAAATCCTCGCGAGAATTCCGAGTTCAAGACGGTGAACGGGAATGTGGAACTTCGTTTCGCGCATGATTTGTCCGCCGATTTTCGATTCAAGACGTTCAATGGAGGCATTTACAGCGATTTTCCGGTGACGGCGCTGCCGGTGCACGCGATCCAGGCTGAACACAAAGGCGGAAAGGTCGTTTATCGGGCCGATCGCTTCACGGGGGCGCGCGTGAATGCCGGCGGTCCAGAGATTCAGGTTGAAAATCTAAATGGAGACATTCGTATTCTTGAAAATCATGAATAACCAAACATATTCGTTTCGATCGTTAGTGGTAGGCGCCGCGTTGGCCGGAGTGGTGTTACTGGCGCCGGGAGCGGGCGCGCAGAGCGGCCCCGACCGCGTGTCGGTGAATCTAAGCGACCCAGGACGGCCTGCCTTCATTAAGGCCAGCATGGTGAACGGCGGCATCACTGTGAAGGCGTACGACGGCAAAGAAGTGATTGTCGAAGCGCGGACGAGGAATGAGGAGAGGGAGAAACCCTCCAGCGGACCGAAGCGCATAAATGTCTCGACCACGGGCCTCTCGATTGAAGAAGAAAACAATGAAGTGCGCATCAACACGGAGTCTTACGCGCGCACGATTGACCTGACGATTTCCGTGCCGGTGCACACCTCGGTAAAGCTGCGGGCCGTGAATGATGGAGACATCACGGTCACGGGCGTGGAAGGCGAGATCGATGTGGACGACGTGAACGGCGCGGTCACACTCAACAACATTTCCGGAAGCGCGGTGGCGCATGCGTTGAACGAGCACGTACACGCGACATTTCTGAAAGTGAATCCCCAAAAACCAATGGCGTTCAGTTCGTTGAACGGAGACATTGATGTAACGTTTCCCGCGGACGTGAAGGCAAACGTAAGCATTCGCTCCGACCGTGGAGATGTGTTCAGTGACTTTGACGTGCAGCTACAGGCGGCCAACCCGAGGCAGGAAGTGGAAGACGGACGCGGTAAAGGCGGCAAGTACCGCGTGAAGATCGACAAGAC
>DATEWL010000644.1:0-2844 GCA_035258025.1 Candidatus Acidiferrum sp.
GGGGTGGCCGGTACAAGCGATCCTCGGCACTTCGCTCCCAAGTGAAACAGTCGCGGATGCGCCGAATGGTGGACATGCCTTGGACATGCCGGAGCGCCCGCCCGCGTCAAGCCATCTAAGAATGTAACCGGAGCTATCCATGTCGCGCCATTTGATATGTAACCGGAGAAGGCTTGTTGTTGTTGTGGCTGTGGGAAAGTGGGAATCTCGCGGTTTGTGCGAGATTTCCAAGCGGAGTGGAAAATCCTGCCTTTGGGCTTTTCCACTCCGCGTCTTTTCCACAGCCTTTTCGCCGGCCACTTTTGGACTGGCTGATCTCGGGGTGCGCTTGTGCTTTCGGGCTTAGCCGCCGGTTGGCCAGCCGGTAGATCCGTTCGAGTTTCTTGTCGATGACTTTTGCCAGCTGGAACGGATCGAGCGATCTCTGAAGTTCTTTCAGAATGCCTAGTTGCGTGGCATCCCCCTGCTTCGAGGCCACGACCCGCTCGAAGGGCGTCTTGGGAGCGTCATACACGCGTCGAAGTTTCGACCCGACACGCACCTTCTTCACCAGCTTCACGGACGGAAGATACAGATTCAGCCACAAGCGCAACTCGTGGCGGTACAAGTCGTTCATGGCGGCGACTGCGTTTTGCGTGTCATAGCGTTCCCAGCCGAGAAGCTTCCGTACGTGGGTCCAGTTCTTTTGCTCGATATGCGCGTTGTCATCTTTCTTGTACGGACGTCCGCGCGTGAGTTGGATGTTCTTTCGCTTGCACCAACCCTGCAGATGCCAGTTAATGAATTCCGATCCGTTGTCCGAGTCCAGGCCCAGCAGCGCAAAGGGCAGCATCCCCGCGATCTCATCCAGGGCCTGCTGCACAGCGGTTTGCCCCTTCCCTAGCAGAGCCCGCGTCTCCGTCCAGGTGGTTTGAATATCGGTGATGTTCAGCGAATAACCGAAATCTCCTTGGCCCGAATTTCCCGAATGCGAAACCAGATCGACTTCCGTGAAGCCAGGCGAGGTTACGTCCCAACTGTCGGTCTTGATGGGGATGTGATGCTTGAGCAGATAGCCCGGTTTGGTGCGCCCGTAAATCCGCCGCCTCTTTTGGTTCTTCTTGGCAGCCAGCCGACGGTCCAACTGCCGCGGACTGATCGAGAGCAGTTGTTTCTCGATCGCTGGGCTTAACTTGAAGCGCTTGCGGATCCACGGCATCCACGCCGGTAGCAGCGCTTTCAAACGCACCGACCAGGGATATCCGGCCGTCAGGATGGACAGCAGTTCGTGTCCATAGCTCAGCCCTCGCCGCCGTTCCCTCCGAGCCTGTCGTTTCTCGGGTGGCGGGCCATTCAAAATGCGAATGGCGTACTTTCTGTGGTAACCGGTGGTTAAGCAAAATTCGTTCAGCATCACCTGTTTCGCCTGTCGATCTGCTTGCTGATACCGCCCATAAATGGCCCGGAAATACTCCCACTTCCCTTTGCGCCCCATTCACTCTCCCCAAATCGTCTTTGACTCGGGTTACATCTTAAATGGCGCGACGTTATCCTCTCTGGTTACATTTTAGACGGCGCGATACGAGAGCTTGACAGCCAGCGCCGGGCTGTCTAAAGTTTTGGTAGAGCAAGCGTCAAACGCACGATGGGCAACCTAGACCCGGTTCTCTTTCCCCTATCTTTAGTCTGCCAGCAGCTAGGAAGTCCTCTATCTTATTCACTTTCATGGCATTGCGTGCCATGCCGGGCGTTGACACCAGACCTTCGATTTCGCCCGCTTCGGGTATCGGCAAGAGACCTTGACCGTTGGGACCGCAGCAGGCGAATCCCTGACGCTTGGAAGACAAAATAGGCAACACTAGGAAGATGCGAACACTCCCAGACCATCTGCGAAAAGGCATGAAGCTGGTCATTGTCGGCTGCAATCCGAGCGAATCGTCGGTGCGCGTGGGCCACTACTATGCGGGACGCACGAATCAGTTCTGGCCAATGCTCTACGAAAGCGGCGTCGTGCCGGAACCGTTTGACTATCACGACGACAAGCGCGTAATCGAATTTGGGATTGGACTCACCGACCTGGTCAAGCGGCCCACCAAGGGTGCCGAGGAGTTGACGCGGGGAGATTTCGCGGAAGGCCGCATCGTGCTGTCGCAGAAGCTGGAGGAGTTCTCTCCACACGTTGTCGCCTTCAACGGGAAAATTGTCTACGAGCAGTTTTCGCAGCGCAAATGCAAGTTTGGTCTGCAGAAGGAACAGCTTTATGGCGCGCGCGTGTACGTGTTGCCTTCCACCAGCAGCCAGAACGCCCAGGGAAAGAGCGAGAAACTAAAGCATTTTCGCAAGCTCGCGCAGGTCGTGGCGCGGACGGAGAAAGAACGCGACACCAAAGGGCAGGGAGTTTAGTACGGAGAACTAGTATGAGTAACGCAGCTCAAGCGGCGCCGACGGGCCCGGTCATTTTGGAAAGCCAACATGGCGGCATTGCCGTGCTGGTGATGAACCGGCCCGACAAACTGAACGCCCTGAACAGCGAGCTCTCGACTGCTTTGAACGAAGCCCTTTCGCGGATTGCAGAGGATGATTCCATCCACGTCGTTGTTCTGTACGGCGCGGGCCGCGCCTTCTGCGCCGGAGGCGACCTGGGAGCCATCGGCAAGGGACGCGAGCGCAACGAGACCGCCGAGCTTGGTCCGATTCTACGCTCGGGGATGCAAGCCGTTCTGAAAATGCGACTGATGCCGCAACCGGTGATCGCAGCCGTTAACGGCCCGGCGGCGGGGGCGGGCATGAATATCGCGCTTGCGGCGGACATCCGCATCGCCGCGGATACCGCCACCTTCGGCCAGAATTTCTCGCGCGTAGGAC
>DATEWL010000645.1:0-3508 GCA_035258025.1 Candidatus Acidiferrum sp.
CGCGCCGCCATCCTGCGCATCGGCGCGCGCGAAGAAGGCACCTTTCGTAATCACATGATTACCGCCAGCGGCCGCATTCGCCACACTGTTTACTTCAGCATCCTCGATTCGGAATGGCCGGCCGTGAAATCCCGCCTGCAAACCATTTTGCTCCCTTAGACCCACGAGAGTTCCCTCACGCACGCGACTTCCCTGAATCGCCCCTTAGTAAGGCCGTTTACCAATGCACGCCAGAGTTCCTCGCAGGCCGGATTACCCGCGTGCGCCTAAGTTAGACTATTAAACAGGACACGAGCGGCCGATCCGGTCGTGCCCTGTGCGTCGGCCCGGCCACGCTGCCGCACCATAGTCTCCTCGGGAGCCACTACTAGGCATGGCCTGAATGTCTCCCAAGGACTAGCGAACACCGCCGCTTAACGGAGAATCTCGTGCCCCCTTCCGAAGCCGCCAATCGGCGCCGCAGCGAACGCGTGATGCTGCAGATACCCGTCAAGGTTCTCGCGGAGACGCCCGACAGCGTCCATGTAGAGGAATCCACGCATACGCTGGTGGTCAATGCGCATGGCGGCCTGATGAAATTGAAAGCGGAGCTTCTCGTGGGCCAGCCGTTCATTCTGGTGAGCCCGCAAAGCGGCATCGAGCAGAGCTGCCGGGTGGTGCGCGTCGATCAACCGAGCGCGGACTACTTCGCGGTAGCTTTCGAGTTTGATCACCCCGCGCCGAAATTTTGGCCAGTGACTTTTCCACCAAAGGATTGGGGAGTTCCGGGGTCTTGATGGTTTGTCCTTCTGGCCCGGAAGGCGCGCCACGGCACAACCCTTCTTCTCACCGCAACTATCCAATAAGTGTTGGGTTCAACAAGGCAGAGGAGAAATATGCCTTTGGAGGCTCGTCAGATGCGGCTTTTACGCCCAGTTAGCACTACCAAGCGGCTTTTGAGCGCTTTTGCTTGTTTTTCTTTGATTTTCGTCGCCGGATGCAATGAATACGTCACGTCCGAGCGCAATCCCGAAGTTCCCATCCCCAAGAAGGCCACCTGGGCCTGGCGCCCGGTCGAGGCGCAACCCGCAGCCGTACGCGAATCACGGCCAGTCATCTCGCGAGACGAACCAAATCGAGGTGCAAAGCCGGTGCCGCAAACCGAAGCGTCAACTGAGATTCTGCCGGGACAGATTCGGGTAGCGATAACCAAGGCTCTGGCAGAAAAAGGTTTCAAGGAAGTGACTGATCCGAACGCTGCTGCCTTTTGGGTCGATTATCATATCGCCGTGAAGGACCAGAGCGCCGCAGTGCCCGTTGGCTTTGCAGGCGGATATCCCGGAGTTGTTTGCGGTCCTTACGGTTGCGTGCAGTCCTGGGGTTGGGGCCCGCCAGCGTACGGCTACCAGAACATCAAATTCCGCACCGGGACCATGGTATTCGACTTCCTGCAAGCGCCGACGAAGAAGCTGGCGTTTCGCGCCATCGGGAACAAACCCGTGAAGGCCGGCTTCACTACGTTTACGCAGAGCGATGTCAACTCCCTGGTGAATGCTGTGTTGTGGAAGCTCAGCGCGGGCAAGTAACCGATAGTTTGTCTTAATTCCAGAAACCTGCGGAAGAGTATGTTGCTTGGCGAGAGGCTTTGGGCCTCTCGCTTTCACTATCTCCCCTTATGGCTGCGTCGCGTCTCCGAATGCGATAGAGTCCTTACGTCAAGATGGGCTTCTCAGCGGCAATCACCAATAAATTCCGTTGCTGGTCCTTCTATGCGTTTGCCTGCTATCGCGGGACTGGCGGAAGAGCGCGGTACGTCGCGGAAGACTGGAGCGAGGTGCATCTCGACCTGCCGCTTTCCCGGCGCACGCGGAATTATGTCGGCACCATATTTGGCGGCAGCATGTATTCCGCAGTGGATCCCATCTACATGGTCATGCGATCCGGCGTCTCGGGAAGGACTACATCGTGTGGGACAAATCCGCGTCGATTCAGTTCAAAAAGCCGGGGCGCGAAACATTGCACGCCCGCTTTGTTGTCGCTGACGAGGAGTTGGCTGCGATTCGCGCGGCGCTCGAAACACAACGCTCCATCGACCGCACCTACTTGATCGAGCTGAAAGATTCTTCGGAAACCGCCTGCGCGACAGTGGAAAAACTCATTTACATCCGCAAGCGGTAGCGCTCTGCAGCAAGAAGCGCCTGCTCAAGGAAACGCTCACGGCAGCAACCCAAACACCACCACGCTATTCGGCGTGCCGACGTACACCTTGCCGTTTGCCACCATCGGCGTGACGTACTTGTTGTCGCTGAACTGATCGCGGTTATTGGCCGCCTGATTCGAGTTGTAAAGCTCGCTCGTCAAGTTCGCTGCGTTGTACGCGTGGAGCACGCCAGTCGAGCCATTCTCCACCGCCCACACAATCGCATTCGACGTGCCGTTTGCTGAAATACTTGGCGTCGTCCCCGGATAGGCAAAGCTGGTGGAGCTCTGCGTTGCGGGTGTTGCCGCAAGTTTCGCGCTGGTGATGGGGAAGGCCTTCAGGTGGTCACCGACTGCACCGTAGTAGGCGGTATTATTAAAGTAGCTGGGCTTTGAAAAGACGCCGCCGATCTGCCCGCTGATTTGCTGATAGATATTGTCCGTGCTGCTGTTGAACTTCCCCATGTTGTCGCGGTCCACCACGTAGATGATCGCGTCCTTGCCGGAGCCTACGGCGAGATGGCGCGTATTCCCGTTTGCGTCCACCAGGTCAGGCAAAAGCAGCGGCCCGCCGGAGCCGAAGTCCGTGTCGGCGTTCGATTCCGAAACTGTATTCGACGGAGTGAAGTAATCGAGCAGCGTGATCGGCGCGCTGGAGGTCAGCTTCACGTAGCATTGTCCGCAATTCGCATTCGCTGGAAAACCGCTCGCGTTCAGCGTTGTGTCGAAGTCTCCGTTTCCCACCATGAAATAAATATTCCCGGAGGCGTCCGCGGCGGGAGCGGTCCCCGCCATCCAGATGCCACCTTCGCTGCCGTTGGGCACGAGGTTGAGCACGCTCGTTTGCGACAGCGTGTTCGCGTCATACGACATCACCCAGGATGTGTACGGGCGCGCGTCGCAATGCGAAGACCACGTGGTATAAATCGTTCCGCCGATCTGCAACAATCCCGGGCGTTCCTTGTATTGTTTCGCGTCGAAGACCACGTTTCCGCCAGTGCTGTTGTCGCCCGAGCCCGGATAAGTAGCTTGCACAAGCATTGGCCCGCCGAAAAGCTCTGCGCCAGTCGTTAGATCCAGAGCGTGCAGGCGATGGAAATAGTTTCCGTTGGCGTCCTTGGACATCGCCACCACGTAGATAGCTCCATGCGCGCCACGCGAGCGGTCGATGACTGGCGTGGACGTCACGCCAATCTCTGGCGAGACTTGGCCGCATCCTCGGTTGTCGCTGGACGTTTCGGCACTGCCAAGCAGAGAAACCTTCCACAGAAACGTGCTCGTGTTGCCGTTGACGGAGTCCGCGTCAAACGCGTACACGCTGTCGTGTTCC
>DATEWL010000646.1:0-6322 GCA_035258025.1 Candidatus Acidiferrum sp.
ATCCACGAATTTCACTCGCAACGCACAGACCGCAGTGTGTTGAGCAGGTTTCTGCCCTCTTGGCCTTGTGGAACCTGATTTCGCGGTTAGTTGTGCAAGCCAAGAGTGCAGGCTAGTCCATGTGGTGGTGCATGGCGAAGATGTTGTCTAGGCCTTGCTCATAGGGATACACGTGGACCATCCAGCCAAAGATGACGGGGTGGAAGCGGCCGCCGGCGTCGGAGCAGGCATCCTCGGTGATGATGGAGCCGTGGAGGCCGAACTTCGTCCAGTCCGCGCTGCGGATTTGGTCGCGCGGCGGCATGCAGAGATTGGTGTGCAGGTGCCACATGGCGATGCTAAGGGGGACGCGAGCGTTGAGCTGATCTTCGGAGGCGCGCTTGGGCATGGTGTACATGGCGCCGACGAGTTCGTAGCCGGTGGCGGTTTTCTTGTAGAGAAGGGAAGTGGGGCGCGCGGGATCGAACGTTAGAGATTCGAGAAAACCATTGCGATAACTGGTGAAGTGATATTCGGGTTGCGGAAGATTCGGCAGGAAGATTTTGAAGCCGTCGTCGAGAGCGGCGTGGTAGTCCTTGTATTTTTCGATGCCCGCGCGAAGTTGCGTGACGATTTCGTTGGCGCGCTGAACGTCTTCGGGAGTCTGCGTGCGCATGCTGGTCATATACATGTGATGGCTGTGCGCGTCGTTGTGGCCGGGCGTCATGTCCTGGACCGCAGCTTTTTCGCTGGCTTTTTCATCGCCCATATCCATTCCGGGCATGGCTTTGGATTGCGGCACAGCGGCTTCCTGAGCAGCGGAACTCTGAGCGCCGGGCGCGCGGTGGCCTGGCATGGCGACGAGCAATACCGTGACGACGAAGATGGCGGCGAAAACCATGGCGGTTTTTGCGGCGAGATGAAGCAACGTTCTACGGGCTGACATTACGATTCTCCTCACTTAATAATACGCAAGGAGTTGGATGGAAATTTCAGAGAGTCAGTTGCCGCGTGCTTCTAGAAAAACTGTTCGGAAGGACAGGGGAAGATGAAGTAAAGAAGTAATGAGGTGAGGATGTAAAGAATAAAGATAGAGCGGAGCGGGACGCTAGCGTTTGAGCGGAGGGGCGTTTCGAGAGGAGGCGGCGGGGCGTGCTAAAATCTTGGCGTGAAAAAACAGACCGTGTTGCCGGCAAAACATTTGATGGGCGGTGTGCAGCCGCCTGGGGACAAATCGATTTCGCATCGGTATGCGATGCTGGCGGGTTTGGCGGAGGGGACGAGCGAGCTGCGGAATTTTTCTGCGGCGGCGGATTGCCACAGCACGCTGGGGTGCATGAGCGCGCTGGGCGCGGAAGTGAAAGTCGAAAAAGACGTGGTGCGCGTTACGGGGCGAGGGCCACGAGGGTTGAAGAGCAGTTGGCGGGCGCTGGATGCCGGGAATTCCGGGACGACTATACGGCTGCTGACGGGAATTTTGGCGGGGCAGGAGTTTACGACAAAAATTACCGGCGACGGATCGCTGCAGAAACGGCCGATGAAGCGAGTGGTGGGGCCGTTGCGCGAAATGGGCGCGGACATTCGCGCGAAGGACGACAATTTTGCGCCGTTGGAAATCAAAGGCGCGCGTTTGCACGCGATCGATTATCAGATGCCGATGGCGAGCGCGCAGGTGAAGTCGGCGGTGCTGCTTGCTGGGCTTTTCGCGGAAGGCGTGACAATCGTTACGGAGCCGGCGCGGACGCGCGACCACACGGAGCTAGCGCTGGAAGAATTTGGAGCGGCTGTCGAACGACACGGGCGAACGACGAAGATTCACGGGCTTTTTGGCGGAAATGGTTCGGGGAAGCTGGTGGCGAAATCTTTGGACGTGCCGGGCGATATTTCTTCGGCCGTGTTTTTTATTGCAGCAGCTTCTTTGCTGGGAGATTCAAACATCGCGATTCACAACGTTGGTTTGAATCCGACGCGGACAGCGATTCTGGATTTGTTTGCCGGAATGGGCGCTTCGATTCAGATGCTTTCGCTGACGAGTTCGCACGGGGAGATTATTGGGGACCTGGCCGTGAAAGGTGCTTCGCTAAAAGGCGGCGTGATTGAAGGCGAGACGATTCCTTTGGTCATCGATGAGTTGCCGATGCTCGCGGCGCTGGGGCCGTTCACGGAAGAGGGGATTGAGATTCGGAATGCGGGGGAATTGCGGGTTAAGGAGAGCGATCGGATCGCTGTGCTTGTGGAGAATTTGCGGCGCATGGGGGCGACTGTCGAAGAGCGGCCGGATGGATTGAAGGTGGAGGGACGGCGCGCGGGGAAATTGCATGGAGCGGAGATCGAGCCGCACGGGGATCACCGGATTGCGATGGCGTTTGCGGTGGCGGGATTGGCGGCGGAGGGCGCGACCGTGATTCGCGATGCGGATTGCGCGGGGGTTTCGTATCCGGCGTTTTTTGAGGATTTGAATCGATTGGCGGAACGATAGATTGGTATTGGCTTAGGCGATTCGATTTCTGTGCCGCAACCTGATGGTCATAAAGAACGCACAGCCACGATTCATCGCGCGAAAACCGCGCGATGGAGAAGAGGTTGGCTGTGCCACCTAGCTGGTTTTTTTGATGGAAACCGAGCCGTAGCTTGTTTTGAGGGTGATCTTGGGGCCGCGGGCCGTGCCGTATTTTCCTTCGAGATGAGAATCGCCGGATTCCACAGAAGTTTTCTTCAGCGTGTCCGCGGAAAATTCCGAGTTGATATCGCAGGAATGGCAGTCGGCGAGAATATTGAAACTGGCGGACTCGGGAAGAGTGAGCGAGATACTGGCATTGGTGTTGGTGACATCGATGTCGGCCTTCGGCGGGGAAGAGAAGCGTAGCTCGACGTCGCCATCGCGGTTGTCTACTTTTACCTTGCCGGTGGCGTTTTCGATGGTTACGGAATAGCGGTTCGTGCGCAGCGTGATGTCTCCCGGCGCATCAACGATTTCCAGATTTCCTGAGCTGACTTCCATGTGGCCGGTGAGAGACGTAAGCGTGAGATCGGTGCGCTGAGAGATGAAGCGAAGGCCTTTGGCGACCTTGTCAGCGCGGATGGGGCCGTAGAACTCGCCGTCCAATGTGAAGCTGCCCGTGGCGGACGCGACATCGACCTGGGTGCCTTTTCCGGAGATCTTAATGTCGCCTTTCGTGTCGGAAACTTTGACGTCGCCCTTGTGCATTTCGATGCTGACGTCGGCGGCGGTGTCGCGGACTTCGACGTCGCCATTTGCGCTGGTTACCGAGACCGGCGTGGCCATGTCGGAAACAGTGATGTCGCCCTTTTCGTTTCGGGCAGTGACAGAGGCCATCTTGGGGACTTGGACCTCCATGTCAACGCTGATGCGAGAGTCGCCTGCGTTCACGCCCGTGGGATGAACTTCGTAACCATCGCCATTCTGAACGATTTCAACGGAAACGGGGGCAGCGCGGCGTGAAGCGTCATTTTCGCTCCAGGCATGGACATTCTTCTGGCCGGAGACGCGAATTTCGGGCACGTCCGAGGCGCGCACGGTAATGTTGCCACGAATCCCGCGAACGGTGATGCGAGCATTGGCAGGGACTGGTTTCGGTGCGACATCCAAGTCGAAGGGGTAGGCGTCGCCGGAGATTTCCACGGGAAGCTTTCCGCCGAGGGTACGCTTGCCAATATCGATGGCGACAACACAGCTCAACAGCACAATCATTCCGACGACCAGTAAGATCTCTCCGCCGGTGATGCGAGCAGAACCGGAATCGGCGGAACGGCTGGCGACTGTCCGGTCGTAGAGCTTGATTAAGCCGAGGAAGATGAGCGCGAGGGGCCACCAACGCACCAGCACGTCTCCCAGCTCCAAGCCGCGGTAGTTATGGAGCAGGAGGAGAAATCCGACAGTGATAAGAACGAGCCCTGGAAAGATTCTGCTGGTGGCTTGGCGGCTCCTGGCCATATTGGATTATTGTCCTTGTCCTGGGTAAGAGGTGGGCGCCGCGCTTGACGGAGGTGGCGGCACGCTTGGCGCGGGTGGAATGGCAGGCGGTACGGGGGCCGTCGAAGAAACATGGCCCTCGCTTGAAGCCATAGCTGAGGCGAGACTGATAAGCCCGATCACAATGAGGATGACCGGGTAGGTGTTGCTAAAGTCGAAGTAGCCGCCGCGCATTTCCGCCAACAGAAAAAGCACGCCGACAGTAACAACCACGACCGGCCCCATGAGGCCGCGGATGCTGCAACGCTGGCAGGTACAACGAAAGCGATCGCTCATCTGAGTTCAACCTCCCGAAGGAGCCTCCTACGGCTGGCGGTCGATGCGGTTCCGAAACATCAAAATTCCCACGCCAATTAGAACGAGGGGCCAGAACCGGGCAATGCGGTACCACTGGAACCATTCAAAATTGTTGAGCAGGAGCAGGAGCCCAACGCCAATCAAAATGATCGGACCAATCGGCCGCTGCTTGCTGAAATTATCGAGGGGGTCTGATAACGGTAGACCGGCGCGCTTGGCTTGAGCGGTGCGAAGCGCATCTATGGGCATGTAAACCCAGAGCGCGGCGATGCAAATCCAGAGCGCTGCTTCTGCACCGCCGTTGTCCAGACCGTTGACACCGGTGATGAACAACAAAAGAAAAATCGCGAGATGGATCATACCTTTGCCGTACTGCTCGTTATAGAAAGCGCCTAAGCCCGGCAAAAATCCCAAGAAGAAAGCCAGGACGGGATTTGGTCCAACTCCAGGAGGGGAAGGGAGAGGAGGAACCGCGGGAATGACTGCTTGCTGCGGGACTCCCGCTGGCGCTGCTTGTGCGGCGGGCGTCGCGGGATGGCCGAGAATGGTGGCCAAGCAATCCTCGCAATAGAGAACGTCGCGCACGGGCCGGATACAAGCCGGGCACATCGGTTTGCCGCAATTGCGGCAGTAGCCTGTTGCGTCCACTTCGGAATGGACAGCACACTTCATTGAATTCTCCTTCCGAACATTCGGCCGCACAATTGACTGCTGACCACAGGGACTTCCATGGCAAGAATTTCAAGTTCTCTGCCTAGACCGTTGGCGCGGTTTTGCTGGCGGGGAGTCGCTGGGCGAGTGCCGTCCGTGCTGCCGGGTGCCTTACCGGGAGCGGGTTGCGGGACGGTGCTTTCCGGCGTCGTGGGCAATTCGTTGTCTTTATTCAAGCGAGACTGAATTTCGTAGACGACCCGGAGATCGCTGACAAACTTCACGGTGTGTGCATAGGCGCGGTGCGCTTGGCCGTCTATATTGCGATAAACGTTAGAGGGAGCAAGATCTGCTAACTTGGGTTTGCGCAGTGAGATGCCCGACGCCATGAGAAGAATCAGCAAAGTGGCGGCGACGGAGACTCCGTAATAGGCAAAGCGAGCCGAGGCTAGGCCACCCAGCCAGCCGAAGGAACCCTGCCAGCCTTTTTTGGCTTCGCGAGGTCCTAGAGTTTGATTCAGGATCGAATAGATTAGCCGCGGCGGCGTTTCAATTTGCTGCATCGAGTGCAGGCCACCCACCATTTGAGAAACGATGGCGACCATTTGCGCGCAGTTTTCGCAAGAGTTTGCGTGCACGTCGAATTCGTGGCGCTCGTCGGGGCTCAAGAGCCCATCGAGATAGTCGCTAAGGCGTGCTTCGATATTTTCGCAAGTCCAGGTCATGACATGCTCCGCGCTGGATCCCAAGTAAATTCCCATGTGAAGGAACGAATCATGACGGGCGCACTCCCATTTGTTGAAGGATGCGCGCGAGTTCGATTCGTCCGCGGTTGATTCTAGATTTCACGGTGCCTTCGGGTACATCCAAAACTGTCCGAATCTCATTGTATTCGAGCTGCTGCAAATCGCGCAGGATGACAGCTTCGCGAAGTTCCGGCGAAAGCTTGGTCAGAGCGGTCTGCACCTGAGCACTGAGTTCGCCGAGCAGCAACTGCTGATCGGGGCGGCGTCCGGCCGATTCCTTGTTCTCGACTACCGGCATAGAGTCCTCGAGCGAGTCCGTGATGCGGTCGCGTTTGGTGCGCCGGTAATGGTCGATAAGAAGGTTGCGCGTCACACTGGTCATCCAAGTGGCAAACCCGCCGTAGGCGGAACGGTAGCTCCCAATCGTTTTATACACCCGGAGGAAAACCTCTTGCGACAGGTCTTCGGCTTCTGTGCTATTGCCGGTAAACCTGTAGCAAATGTTGAAGATGCGGCGCGTATGACGGCGCACAAGTTCCTCCCAGGCCGAACCGTCGCCCTGGAGGCATTGCTGGACCAGTTGGGCGTCCTGCTCCAACGTATCATCAGCCTCGAAACCCGCTACGGTGACCAGTTTGCCCCAAAAGTTGCATGG
>DATEWL010000647.1:0-2702 GCA_035258025.1 Candidatus Acidiferrum sp.
AAAACAAAAAACGAGGAGATGTTAATGTCAGAGCTTTCGAGAAGAGCATTCATAACAAATACGGTGAGTCAGGTCGCCGCAGCCGGTCTCCTTTCCGCTACGGCATTCGAACTCCACGCCAATCCTCTAGGATTGCCGATCGGCTGCCAAACCTGGCCAGTTAGAGAAGGCATTGCAAAAGACTTCCCCGGGACGATCAAGCAACTTGTCGCTGCCGGCTTTCAAAACATCGAACTTTGCTCGCCCGTGGGCTACGACGATTCCGGCTTCGGCGGTCTTGCCAAATACAAAGGTTCCGAGCTCAAAAAAATGTTGAACGATTGGGGTGTCACGTGCATCAGCTCGCACTTCGGCATGGAAGAGCTGCGAAAAGATCAAGCTGGCCGAATTGCGTGGGCCCAAGATCTCGGCCTCACGCAGATGCTCGTCGCCAGTCTCGACGGTCCGAAAAAGCCGACGATGGACGACGTCAAACGCGCCGCCGATGAATACAACAAAATGGGCGAAAAGGCTGCCGCAGCTGGGATCCGCCAGGGTCTTCATAACGAGAACTTTGAGACGTCCTCGGTTGACGGCAAACGAACTTATGACATCCTGATCGGCCTTCTCAATCCCAAGTTCGTCAATTTCCAATTCCAAGTTTCGACCATCAGCGAAGGGTTCGACCCCGCCGAGTACTTCATGAAATATCCGGGCCGCTTTTTCTCCATGCACGTACAAGGCTGGTCCGCCACTACAAAAAAAATTGTGCCGGTGGGAGAAGGAACTCTCGACTGGAAGACAATCTTCACTGCGGCAAAGACGGGTGGCGTCCAGAATTACTTCGTGGAAATGAACCTCGACATGATGAAAGCTAGTGTGCCCTATCTGCGGAATCTTCAGGTCTGACGCACTTACTCCGAGCGGTAGCCGGTTCATCGCACATATCCGGCCTGCGCTTTCAGCGCCAGGCCGCGATTCCGACACTCGATGACGCTGTTATGTAATTCGCAACGACCGTTTCATCAGGCGAGCGACAACAGCAATCCCGATACATTAGGCTAGAAGCCATGAATCCAGACCGCCGCGGTTTCAGGTTTTCGTTCAACGCGAGTGCCGAGATCGCCCCGGAAGGCTCGCCCAGCGCCACTGTCAACGTTCGCGCAACGGAAATTAGCCTTCACGGCTGTTACCTTGAGACGCCCGCACCTTTCGCCGAACTTTCTCCTGTGTTCGTAAAAATTTTCTATGCAGAAGAATACTTCGAGGCGAAAGGAACGGTGATCTACGTCAAACCAGCCGCGGGTATGGGCCTGGAGTTTCGCGAGCTTAAGCCTCACTGCCGGATCGTTCTGCAAAGGTGGATTCTCGCCGCGCTGCGCAATCAATCGAAATCGAAGTGACGCTCCGGAAAGCGTCTTGGCGCACTAGCTTATAAGCGATCCATGGCCAGCGCCGCTAACGCAGATGAAGGGGCTTCTATTGAAAGCATTAGCTGGCGAGGGCAGGGCCTGACCCCGTGCGTAAACAAAATGGAAAGCACCGCAATTCAGCTAGCTGCCAACGCGGATATGCGAAAAGGAACTAAAAAGCCCAAATACATTCAAGAGCCACAGCACCACGACGATCACAACAACGGCGTTCAAAATGGACTTAATCGTTCCCTGCATGGGAATGAATCGGTTGACTAGCCAGAGCAGAACACCCACGACGATCAAAACCGTCACAACTGTTAGTAATGGCATCCGTCAGCGACCTCCTCCTCAGCCGGTTAGCCCGGTCAGATTCAGCGGAATGGTAAATCGCTGGGGAAGGTCGCACCATACAGGGAAGCGCGTAGAGGCTGAGGTGAGATGCGTTATCCCGGCCCTTGAGAAAAAGTTCGAGAGATCACAGTCGGCAAGAATCTGAACGAAATGGTGTGATCCGTCGTAGTTTGGAAGGGATTATGGATGTGTTTGCCGGAACTGACTGATTTCGAAGAATTAGTGCCCAGCGCCGCAGAGGCTTCGCGTCTGTCCGAGGACGTCTGCGTCGAACTGAGCGGCCTGCCAGCCGTGTGTCGAACAAACTTGGTCGGCGGTCAGCCCTAGGGCGCCGCGCATGTCTGCGCCGGCTATATTTGCACCGGTAATCTCTGTGCCGCGAAAAATGGCGCCGTTGAAAAACGCACCGCGAAGATCCGCGTTTCGCAGATCAGCGTCCATCAAAATCGTTCCCTTGAATTGAGCGCCGGTCATGTTGGCCTCGATCAATTTTGCAGAGGAGAGATCGGTCTGCTCGAGATTCGCAAACGAGAGGACGGCGTGCTCCATTTTCGTATCGCGCATGTCCGCGCGGGAAAGATCGGTGCGCAACATTTGTCCGTTGCGAAGATTTACGGCATAGAGCGAGGCGCCGCCCAGCTTCGCACCGGACATGAGGGCGTTCTCGAGAGTAGCAAAGGACATGTCAGCGCCGCGCAAATCTGCGCCCGTGAAATTTACGCGGGTCGCGTCGGCGGACACCAGCACCGTTTTCGAGGCCAGGACACGATCTAAAATTGCGTCGCGCAAAACGGCTTCGCGGAGATTAGCTCCTCGCATGTCTGCTTCGGAAAGGTAGGCGCCCTCAAGATTGGCACGCCAGAGCTTGGCGTTCACGAGATAAGCTTTGTAGGCGCGCGCAAACCTTAAATTCATTTCATTGAGCTTTGCTCCAGGGACTGACGCGAGCGCTTCTTC
>DATEWL010000648.1:0-5721 GCA_035258025.1 Candidatus Acidiferrum sp.
CGTCGCTTTCATTATTCTAACCGAGCGGGTCGGCATGCGGCTCTATCCTGTTGGTGGAGCTGCCTGGCATCGCGTCCTAATTCCAGTAGTGGGTTCCCTGGTCATGGGGTATTTGCTGTACCGCTATTTTCCGGATGCGCGCGGCAGCGGTGTGCCTCAAACCAAAGCGGCTCTCTACGCCCGCGAGGGCCGCATTACCGCCGCCACAATGTTCGGGAAATTTTTCTGCACCTCCGCCACTCTGGCCAGTGGAATCCCTCTGGGACGCGAGGGGCCGACAGTGCAAGTCGGCGCCGGCATTGCTTCCGTGCTTGGCCGCAATCTTGGGCTGCGTCCGGAAAAGGTAAAGGCCCTGATCCCAGTGGCAGCGGCTGCGGCGATCGCGGCCGCATTTAACACTCCCCTGGCGGCGGTGTTGTTTGCCCTCGAAGAAATTGTGGGCGATCTTCACGCTCCGGTATTGGGTTCGGTCGTTCTCGCGGCCGCCACTTCCTGGGGTGTCTTGCGGCTCTTGCTCGGCAATGATCCTCTTTTTAAAGTACCGCAATACCAGCTCGTTAATCCGTGGGAGTTCGCCATTTACGCCGTACTCGGTGTCGCCGGCGGCCTCGTGTCGGTGGCCTTCACAAAGCTATTGCTCGGTATGCGCGAGCGCTTTCTAAAGCTCTCCCGCAAGACAGTTCCGTTCCAACCCGTGATCGGCGGGATAGTGGTTGGACTTATGGGCTGGTTTGTCCCGCAAGTGCTAGGCGTGGGTTATGAACACGTCGGCGCAGTTCTGAACGGAGGCATGGCACTCCGGGTCATGGTCTTACTGCTGGTTTTGAAACTCTTCGCGGTCACCACCAGCTACGCCTCCGGAAACGCCGGCGGCATCTTCGGCCCCAGTCTCTTCCTCGGAGCCATGCTCGGAGGAACCATCGGCACCGTGGCCCATAACCTGTTCCCCTTCCATGCGGCCACGGCGGGGGCTTACGCCCTCGTGGGAATGGGCACGGTCTTTGCAGGAATCGTCCGAGCGCCGATGACCTCTGTCGTCATGATTTTTGAAATCACTCGCGATTACGCCGTCATTGTTCCCCTCATGATCTCAAACTTGGTGAGCCTCTTCATCGCTACTCGCCTACAGAAGCAACCCATCTACGAAGCCTTGGCACGTCAGGACGGAATTCACCTGCCCACTGCCGAGACTCGCCAGCAGGAAGGGCACCGGCAGGTAATACTTGCCATGCGGCCAGTGAAGGAAATTCTGTGGGCGGACATGACCGCGCAGGAAGCACTGGAAAAGATACGCTCGAGTGAATCTACCGCTTGGCCGGTGAGCGACGACCGAGGTCTGATCGGTGTCCTAAGCTTTGGCAAACTTCAGCAAGCTGCAACCTCCGGCCCTGCGACTGAGCGCCTGAAGGAGCTCATGGATGGAGGAGACTTCCCGCATCTCCATGCGGACCACCCTCTCAGTCTTGCGCTCGAACGCATGGGCGCGTTCCAGGTGAACGCGCTCCCGGTAGTCAGCCGCGCCGATATTCACAAACTCGAAGGCATCGTCACCCTAAAAGACGTCCTTGCTCTCTATGGTGTCGGGTCTCCCGGGAAAGCATAATTGGAACTGCAGCTCTGACCACACGAGCCTCTGCGAATCACAGCTGCAGTAACCACAGAACCCTCCCTGGAGGAGAAATGGACTACATCAACCTTGGCAAGACTGGCCTCAAGGTCTCCCGCATCTGCCTTGGCTGCATGACGTATGGCGAACCCGCGACTGGCAAAATCAAGCCCGGCAGCCACGCGTGGGCTCTCAACGAAGAAGAGAGCCAACCCTTCCTCCGCCAGTCGCTCGACCTTGGCATCAATTTTTTTGACACCGCCAACGTTTACTCGGGAGGCGCCAGTGAAGAGGTCCTCGGACGTTTCCTTAAGGCAAACGCCCGCCGAGAATCCGTTGTCATCGCCACCAAGGCGCACGGCGTCATGCGCGACGAGCCCAACGGCCGCGGCCTCTCGCGTAAAGCGATATTTTATGAACTCGACCAAAGCCTTCGCCGTCTTGGCACCGATTATGTTGACCTCTACCAAACGCACCGCTGGGATTATGAAACCCCTATCGAAGAAACACTTGAGGCGCTCCACGACGTCGTGAAATCAGGCAGAGTGCGCTATATCGGTGCTTCCTCTATGTACGCGTGGCAGTTCACCAAAGCCCTCTATCTCGCCGACGTTCACGGTTGGACTCGTTTCGTTTCCATGCAGAATTATTACAACCTGCTCTATCGCGAAGAGGAGCGCGAGATGATGCCGCTTTGCCAGTCCGAGGGCGTAGGCGTCATTCCTTGGAGCCCGCTCGCGCGCGGCCGCCTGACCCGCCCATGGCAAGCCGAAAGCACCAAACGTTTCGAGACGGATCAGTTCGGCAAGACCTTGTATTCGAAGACGGAGGACGCGGATCACAAAATCGTTGACCGCTTGGGTGAACTTTCCGAAAAACGTGCCGTTCCTCGGGCACAACTCGCGCTTGCCTGGATGCTCAGCAAACCCATCATCACCTCGCCGATTATTGGCGCCACGAAACCACACCACCTCTCGGACGCCGTGGCGGCTCTCTCGCTGCGTCTCACTGCGGAGGAGATTGCTTCTCTTGAGGAGCCGTATACGCCGCATCCTGTTCTTGGGTTCAGTTGAGACTGCAGGTAGCGCGCTGCCACGGATTATCTCTGGCGTATAGTGTCTGATTGATTTATGCTGCCGACGGCGTATTGGGCCTGCCTCGAGTATGCTCTTCAAAACACAAAGCGCCTCCGTGTACGGCATCGACGCCTATCTTGTCGAGGTGGAAGTCGACGTGGGTTCTGCCCGCATGCAGGATTTTAACGTGGTCGGCCTGCCGGATAACGCCGTAAAGGAAAGCCGCGAACGCATCAAGTCAGCACTGCGCAATTGCGGCTTCGAGTTTCCGCATGGCCAGGGAGTGACCATCAACCTCGCTCCCGCCGACGTTCGCAAAGAAGGTTCTGCCTTCGATCTACCGATGGCGGTGGGCCTGGTCGGCTGCATGGGCCACTTTTTCGGCAAGCAACTTAACCAGTGCATGTTCCTCGGGGAGCTGTCGCTCGACGGGAGCATTCGGTCCGTACGCGGCGCCCTTTCTGCGGCGCTCGCCGCGCGCGAATTTGGCCTGAAGTCTCTTGCCGTGCCGGAAGCCAACGCTCGCGAAGCAGCGGTAGTCGAGGGCGTCAACGTATTTGCTCTTAAAACGCTACCGCAAGCCGTCGATCTGGTGAACGCTCCGGAATCGTTCCAGCCTATCGTTGTTGATGCCAAACAGATGCTTTCGGAAGCCGCGCAGTATTCCGTCGAACTGCGCGATGTACACGGTCAGCAAGCGGCGAAGCGCGCGCTTGAGGTTGCTTGCGCAGGCGGCCACAACATTTTATTTATCGGGCCTCCGGGCGCCGGCAAGACCATGCTCGCTAAGCGCATCCCCACGATTCTTCCGCCCATAACTCCTCAGCACCAAGGGGCTTCTTGGACAGCTCTATTCCCACCTTAAGAAGAATTCTGAACGGAAGAACCCCTCGGGGGTTTTACTTGCAAACGAAGATACACCGGAAGGCTCCAGATTGGGACGGAACGGAGCGAACTTTGCCGCGGGGCCCTCTTTAGCTGTACCAAAAGATTTGCTTTGATACTTTTGTTCGAGTGAGTGGTGTCTGTCGGTATCGGGACCCACTTTTCCGATAACCGCGTTTGAACCAAGCCGCCCGGCGGCGGACGCTACGCGTGAGGTGAGCGGATCGATTGTTGCCTGAGGACTGAGATAGGTTTGGGTCACAAGGAGGTGTCCCTGTGACCCGTCTAAGAAAAATGATGCTGGAAGAACTCCAGCGTCGTAATTACGCAGAGACTACCATCGATTGTTACATCCGCGCCGTCGAAGATTTCTCTCGACGATTCCATCTTCCCCCAGACCGCTTGGGCCCCCGGCATATTCGCGAATACCAAGCCGAACTTTTCCAAAAACAGAAATTGGCAACGCCCACGGTTCGACAACGCTTGGCAGCTCTGCGATTTTTCTAAATCAAAACTCTCAAAAAGGCCTGGAGCCTGGAAGAGACCCCTTACCCTAAAACGACGCGTCGCTTACCAACGATCTTGAGTCAGGAAGAAGTGGCGCGACTGATCGATGCAGCTCGCCCTCCCTTGCATCGCACTTTGTTGATGACCCTCTACGCTACCGGACTCCGGCGTGCGGAACTCGCGCGCTTAAAAGTGAGTGACATCGACAGTCAGCGTATGGTGATTCACGTCCGAGGCGGCAAAGGCCGCAAAGATCGGGATGTGCTGCTCAGTCCAAAGTTGCTCGACGAACTCCGCCAACACTGGCGCCGGTTGCGACGAAAGCCTAGTGTATGGCTGTTTCCTAGCAGGTATGGTCGAAGCAGTGATTGCCCCATCACGCCCAAGGGGATCTATCACGCCTGCAAAGAAGCCGCCCGGCGGGCCGCCCTCCAGAAAGTCGTATACCCGCACACGCTACGCCATTGCTTCGCCACGCATCTTCTCGAAGCGGGCGCGGATCTGCGCACTATTCAGGTCCTGTTAGGCCATAGCGATCTGAAAGAGACCACCATCTACCTGCATCTTTCGCAGCGCCATCTGCACGCGACCGCGAGTCCTCTGGACTCTCTGAAGCTGAAAGACGAACAACGGAACGAATAAATGAGCAGGCCACCGCTGGAGGTGGCCGATCTCATCCGCATCGCAGGCGACGCATTCATCGAACGAAACCGTCAGTGGATCGGTTGGAAGCATGTGAAAGTGCTGCTGGCCATTGCACGGTGTCGCACCGCCGCACTCGGCGGCCATCTCGATGAATGCACTCGCTGCGGACATCGCGCCATCTCTTACAACTCCTGCCGCAACCGGCACTGCCCGAAATGTCAGACGGGCGCCCGTGAACGGTGGATTGCCGCGCGTCAACGAGAACTTCTCCCGACGCGCTACGTCCATGTGGTATTCACGCTACCTCGTGAGTTGGCACCACTCGTTCTACAGAACAGGAAGGCTGTCTACGACCTCTTGTTTCGTGCCAGTGCGGAAACTCTTATGGAAGTCGCTCGAGATCCGCGACACCTCGGCACAGAGATCGGGTTCTTCAGCGTTCTCCATACCTGGAATCAGAAACTTGGCCTTCACCCGCATGTTCATTGCGTGATCCCCGCCGGCGGCCTGTCGCTCGATCACACCCGCTGGACTAGTTCACATTACCGATTCTTTCTTCCCATCAAGGTGCTCAGTCGCGTCTTCCGCGGCAAGTTCGTCGCCGCACTCAAGCGTGCCTTCGAGGACGGCCAACTTAGCTTCCATGGAAACTTGCGACTTCTCGCTCAGCCCAAAACCTTCTGCTCCTGGCTAAGACCGCTCTTCCGAAAGGACTGGGTGGTCTACGCCAAACGACCGTTCGGAGGCCCGGAGTATGTGCTCCAATATCTCGGCCGCTACACCCATCGCGTAGCCATCTCCAACCATCGCCTGGTCTCGCTCACCGATGGCCAAGTCACTTTTCGCTGGCGTGATTCCGCTCACCACAACGAACAGAAGTTGCTGCCTATATCTGTCGATGAGTTCTTGCGCCGCTTCCTGTTGCATCTGCTTCCGCAGGGCTTCGTACGCATCCGAAACTTCGGTTTTTTGGCCAACCGCCGACGTGCCACGCTCCTGCCG
>DATEWL010000649.1:0-6845 GCA_035258025.1 Candidatus Acidiferrum sp.
AGAAAAACTTTTCGGCAGTATCCCAACTACCTCATAGGCTTTCCCATTGATGGTGATGGATTTCCCTAGCATGCACGGATCGCTGCCGTAGCGCCGCGCCCACATCCCAGAACTCAAAACCGCCGTGGCCGGACGGTCCGGCACATCCTCATCCGGCAGAAAGAGTCGTCCGGCGGCGGCCTTCGCGCCGAGCATGGGAAGAAGATTCGACGAAACTCGCACGGTTCCCACGCGTTCTGGTTCGCCTTCGCCGGTAAGGGTATCGTTGCTGCCCGAAGCGATGGCGACTTCCTCGAAACCGTGATGCCCGTTCTTGATGTCGAGATACTGGGCGGTGGAGAACCAATCCTGCAAAATGTCCAGGCCCGGCGAACGGTTCCACAAAATTACGAGCCGGCTGGCGTCCTTATAAGGAAGGGGGCGCAGCAAGAGTGCATTCGCGACGCTGAAAATCGAGGTATTCGCTCCAATGCCGATGGCCAAACTCAAGACGGCCACCAGCGTGAAGCCGGGATTTCTGACGAACGCCCGAAGCGCGATGCGGAGATCCTGAGTCAGCAAGTTCATGTCGAACTGGCCCCATCCTAGCACGATGAATAAACGCTGAAGACTTAGACGCGGAAGAATGAATCTCCTCTCTCCATGGGCGTAACATCGAGGGAGCGCTGCTCGTCGTAGAGAAAGAGAGGCCTTCGAGTGCTCCAGGGAATCGCTAGTTTATGAAAAACGCCGTGCGCAAAGCTGCGACTTCTCTTCTGTTGATTGTATTGGTTGCGTTGGTGGCGCGGTTGACGTTCGCGTGGCATGAGGTGCGGCAGTTCTCCCCGCAAGTTCTGAGCATCGTGCCTTTTCAGACGGAAACGGGCCATATCGCGTACTCGATTGCCAGTGGAAAGGGATTCTCTTCGCCATTTCAAAGAGACACCGGCCCAACGGCTTGGCTCGCCCCTGTTTATCCTTATCTTCTTGCGGGCGTTTTTAAATTGTTTGGCATCTACTCGCTCCATTCCTTTCTCGTTGCGCTTTCTCTCAATATTCTTTTTTCCGCGGGCGCATGCGTGCCAATTTTCTATGCAGGCAAGCGCATCGCTGGTCTTGGGGTAGGCGGCGCTACCGCATGGCTGTGGGCTCTCTTCCCCAACGCCATCATCATTCCGTTCGAATGGATCTGGGACACGTCTTTGTCGGCGCTCTTGGTGGCAACCCTGCTGTGGGCCACGCTTACACTGGCGGAATCCCACCGACTTCGGGACTGGTGTCTCTATGGCCTCTTGTGGGGCTTCGCGCTACTCATCAATCCGGCCGTGGCTCTGCTCTTACCGGTGCTGCTGGCTTGGGCCGCATACCATATTCGCGATCGAGACGGCTCAGCAGCGTGGCTAGCCCGGCCCGCATTGGCCGCAGGCCTCGCGCTTCTCTGCTGTGTGCCCTGGACTGTCCGCAACTACGTTCAATTCCACAAATTCATTCCGCTGCGTTCCAATTTCGCGTTCGAGCTGTACATCGGCAATAATGAAAACTACGACGACCAGCACAAATCTCGGCCCGGCGCGATCACGCAAGACCGCGAAATCCTGCGCTACCTGCACATGGGAGAGACCGCCTTCATGGAAGAAGAAAAGAGAAAAGCTGCAGCATTTATTGTGGAGCATCCGCGAATCGAAGCATGGCTCGTCGCGCAGCGATTTGTGGACTTCTGGACGGGTACGTCGACCCCGTTGGCTGCACTTCGCCAAGCGAATTCGCGCTGGCTCCGGCTAATCCTTCTATGTAATGACGTGGCGCCGCTTTGCGCGTTTCTCGGCGTCTTCTTTCTGCTTGCTACGAAAAACGCATACGCATTACCAGTCGTGGCAATTCCTGTGATCTTTCCTTTGCTCTACTATGTGACGCACACCTCGCTGCGCTACCGCCATCCCATCGATCCGGTAATCCTCCTTCTTGCAACGATAGGCGTGCACGGACTGTGGCGCTGGTGCGCGCGCAAACTCAGCAAAGCGCCAGCCGCGGAATCTTCCTTAGCCTAGTACAAATGAAAATAGCCGTCGTGTTGCACGAGGCGTACGGGCACGCCAAAGAGCGAAGATAAATGCCCCGCCGTGAGAATTTCCTGTTTCCCGCCGTCGGCCAGAATGCGGCCCTCTCGCAGCAGCACCACACGTTCGATTTCCGGAATGATTTCCGCGACGTGGTGAGTGACGAGCAGAATGCCGAGCCCGCTCTGGGCCAGCTCCCGCATCGTATCCCGCAGTTGAAATTGCGCCGCGATGTCCAACGCGTTGCTGGGCTCGTCGAACAGCAATGTTTGTGGATCGTGCACCAGCGCCCGGGCAATCAGCGTCCGTTTGGCTTCTCCGGAAGACATCTGCGAAACAGGGCGATGGGCCAGATGCGCAATCCCTAAACGCGCGAGCGTCGCCTCTGCGCGCGACAAGTGCTCAGGGTCGGGATGGTGATGCGGAAAAATCCGCGTGCTGCTAAAGAATCCGGAGAGAACGACGTCGCGCCCCGTGGCGTCCGTGGTGCAGGATGCCAGGAGATCCGGTGAGACGATCCCCAGGAGTGAACGCAACTCGAAGATGTTCCAGCGCTCACGCCCCAAAATGGAAATCGAAGAGCCTTCGCGCGCCACGGGATAGCACTCGCGCGTAATGGTCTTGATCAAGGTGGATTTGCCACAGCCATTAGGGCCGAGGATGCAAACGTGCTCACCAGCTCCGATTTGAAGAGAGACGCCGTCGAGCGCTGGCCGGTCTGGGGACTCCCGACGCACCACGGTGACATCATGCAGAGCCAAGAGTGGCGGTGATGTGGGCATCCCGGATTCAGGCAAGATGCGGACTATCTTAACCGAGCAAGATATGAAGGCAAGGACCCAAGAAAGCTCCAAGAAAGCTCCTGCTTGCTTACTCTCCGCAACGATGCCGACTTTCTTCCCTACCAAGCATCTATTCCATTGTCTACGTAAATGCAAACTCGGTCCTCTCCGACCACAAATCAATCACTTAAGTGCTTAATGGGGCTATCGCGAGAATGATCTTGGGATCACTGGCAGTCGGTACAGGTAACTCATAAAACGTCAAAGTGACCGGGAATCCAAAATCCCATCGCGCAGCATCATAATGGGCGGGACGGCGGTGATTATGCCTAGAATCAAGACCAAGGTAGCCTGGTTAAGCTTAAGCTTCCTGTTTTGGGCCTTGCCAGGTCGCGCTTTGGCCCAGTCGCTAGAGCCTCCTGTCGCCGCTGGAGTCCAGAGTGGCCTTGGAGGGGCGTCGGCAACAGGGGCATTAGCCCGCGGGCAGTTAGCCGATCCACAGCCCCCTGGAAGCATCCACGGAAGCATTGTTGACCGAACGGGAGCCTTTATCGTCGGAGCCCAGGTGAAACTTACAGAGGACGACCCATCCCAAAACCAAGAGGTGTCATCCGACGACGGAGGGCAATTTTTATTTTCGAACGTCACTCCTGGACTCTTCCAGCTCACCATTACGTTGACCGGTTTCGCGACGCAAACGCTGTCCGGGGTTTTGAGTTCAGGAGAGGTCTACACAGTCCCGCAAACGACGCTGGCCATCGCTACCGCTAGTACTGAGATACGTGTCGTACCCACAGTGGTTGAAGTGGCGGAAGACGAGATCAAGGTGGAAGAGAAACAGCGCGTGCTCGGCGTCATTCCAAATTTCTATGTCAGCTATGTCTCCAACGCGGCTCCTCTCACTCCAAAGCAAAAGTTCGAGCTGGCCTGGAAGACGAGTGTGGATCCCGTCACATTCGGCCTGAATGGCGCCATTGCGGGAATTCAGCAGGCGCAGAACGAATTCAGCGGATATGGGCAAGGCGCGCAAGGCTATGCCAAGCGCTATGGCGCTTCCTATACTAACCTTGTCACAGAGACGTTCATCGGAGGCGCGATACTACCGTCGCTCTTCAAACAAGATCCGCGCTATTTTTACAAGGGAACCGGCAGCACGCGATCGCGAATTCTGTATGCAATCGCTAATTCCGTGATCTGCAAAGGCGACAATAAACGCTGGCAGGCCAATTATTCCGGCATCATCGGCAGCCTTGCCGCAGGAGCCATCTCCAATCTCTACTATCCGGCGCAAGACCGAAACGGAGTGTCGTTAACGTTCGAAAACGCTCTCATCGGAATTGGCGAAAGCGCCGCCGCCAATATCCTCCAGGAATTTGTGGTCCGAAGACTGACGCCGGGCGCTTCCAACCGCCAACAAGCCCAACCCTAGAGCATTTTCAGCCACGCCGGCTTATGAGTGCGACCAGAACAAGAGCGTTTCTGCAAAGCCATCGAGCACCGCCAGATTCCTGCAGGGGAATCCTTACAACAAGTAAAATCTCTGTCAGGAGCGCTTGCACGGTCTTCTCATAGAAGGAGTTGGGCAGCCATCTGACCCTCACATAGTTACGGGTACCATCCGGTATGAAACTGGCCGCTATCCGGAAACAGGGATTTCGAAACGCCCTTGATTTGCCGGAAGCCTCAAAACGAAATCGTTCCGAAATGGGAACAAAAATAAAAAGGAGGTGAAAACCGAGGGTTCTCACCTCCCGGGGTGGGGTGGGGTGTTACAGGACAATCCCTAGGCGGCCTTGCAGCCCTGCCCTGCCAGGCAGGTCTGCGGCCTCACTCGCTGATTCAAATGCGCTAGGAGACTCACCACCAAAGGGCTTGCCTTTGGGGTTTTGTAGCACTGCGACGCGCACGTGTCAACGTCAAAAGCGAACTCCCACTAGTAGACGGCTCTTCCCGCTCTCACCGATCTCGTCATGGAAATTTATCGGCGCTCCGCCGCTCTTCTCTGATGCGTGGCAGACAGCCTTCGGGAATACAAACTTCCAGGCTACAAACAACTAGAGCGCGAACATCTAGGAAGGGGTAGAGCTATTTTGCCGCGCCGGCGAGAATCGAACGGGCGGGAACGAAAATCTCGTCGATTTTCTCAGCCAGCACGAAATCGTAATCGCTGATGCCTTTTACGCTATGGGTGGTGAGGTCGATCACCACTTTGTTCCAGACGTTGAACCACTCCGGATGGTGGTTCATGGCTTCGGCAACAAGAGCGACGCGAGTCATATTGCCGAAAGCCGCCACGAAATCCTTGCATGCGTATTCCTGATGCAGCTTGCCATTGACGATTTTCCAGCCGGGCAATTTGGGAAGTAGGGCTTGTATTTCAGTATCGTTCAATTTTTTTGCGGGCATGATGTGGTCCTCCAGAAGCGCGCGTGAGGGGCAGCTCCATTATGTGCCGTGAGGCTTGCATCGGCAAGATTGCGTCGGCTTAGCCGCCGAACGTACGCGGTGGGCATATTGCGGCACTGGGCAGAGTGCCGCAAGTAGCCACGTCGGGACGCTGATTGCGCGATGGTTCTGTTGCGTTCGTCGTTGAATGCCTGCGCGAATTCCATTATGGTAGAGGTTTCTTTTGCGGCAAAAATGCGCGGTGTGCGCCGCGCGCTGCAAACTGACGGGGGAAATCGTGAAGAAAAAGATTCGAGTGATCCAATACGGTATTGGGCCGATCGGCGCGTCGATCGCGCGGCTGATGCGCGAGAAGCAAGCCATTGAAATTATCGGGGCCATCGATACGGACCCGGCAAAAGTGGGCCGCGACCTCGGCGAAGTAACCGGGGCGACGGACACGCCCTGGGGCGTGAAAGTTTCTGCCGACGCCAAGGAAGTGCTGGAACAAGCGGCCGACGTGGTGATCCACTCGACGTCGTCATCGCTGCCGAAAGTGATGGACCAGTTGCTGGCGTGCCTCGAAGCAGAGGCGTGCATCGTTTCGACCTGCGAGGAACTGTCCTATCCGCTACGGACATATCCTGAACTGTCCGCGCAGCTGGATAAGGCGGCGAAGGATTGGGGCGTCGCACTCGTCGGAACGGGCGTAAATCCAGGCTTCGTAATGGACAAGCTGCTCATCACCCTTGCGGCAGTTTCGCAGCGGATCGAACACGCGAAGGCCCTGCGCGTGGTGGATGCGTCTAAACGGCGTCTGCCCTTGCAGAAAAAAATCGGCGCAGGCATGACGGAAGATGAATTTCGCGCGCAGGTGAAAGCAGGCGTGATCAAGCACGTAGGATTGCCGGAGTCCGTAGCGATGATCGCTGACAGCTTGAACCTGCCGGTCGACGAGATTACGGAAACGATCGAGCCGAAGATCGCTATCGAGCGCGTACAGACAGAGTATTTGACGGTCGAAGCCGGACAAGCAGCCGGCGTGCACCAAATCGCACGCGGCGTGGGCGGCGGAAAAGAACTAGTGTTCCTCGAGCTGCAAATGTACGTCGGGGCAAAAGAGCCCGCTGATACACTCGCCTTGAAGGGCCATCCTAACATTAGCCTTGTGATTCCCGGCGGAACGCACGGAGATATCGCGACCGCCTCGGTGGTGGTGAATTCGATTCCCGTAATTCTGGATGCGCCGGCGGGCTTGCGGACAGCGAGGGATTTGCCGATCGGGTTTTTCTCGCCCAACGCGAGGCCGTAAAAAAGCCTTAACAAGTGACTCCTGATTCGTGCAAGAGGCGAACTCATCGGCACGATGCGTAGAACGAACTATGTCGCTTAGAACCCTTGACCGGGTTGGGTCGTGGGCATGCCTGAGTAGTGGACGTGGATGATGCGCCAGTTGCCCTGCATTTTGCGATAGATCTGGGTTTCGCGGCCATGAGTGGCAATCGGCTTGCCGTTTTTCCGGAATTTGGCGTTGAACTCCCAGTAGAACTCCGCCCAGGCCGCATCTCCGTAGACGTGTATGGTGATATCGCGCGGCGTGAGCTTGCGCTCAGAAAAAGTTTCTCCCATCAGGCGCGTGTAG
>DATEWL010000650.1:0-3935 GCA_035258025.1 Candidatus Acidiferrum sp.
AGATAAGAAATGCGGCGAGAGACCGAAAAATGGCCTAGTACCACGACCAGGGTACTCCGCTCAGTGGCTCTAGCGGCCCATTGAGAGCCCCACATCCGACGCGTAGGCTTCTAAGAACGGGTTGGGGGCCGCGCGGGGACAGCGGCTCCGCAAGGGGCCGTGTGCGAGCTACCCAACCCGCCACTCTTTCTGCGACCTCCCTAAAGTCAGCCCTCGGATACTCAAAAACCAGGTTTCCGAGCCCTCCAAGAAATTCTCTAAGTCCGAAGCAGAGATGGGCAGCCCTCGTGCATCTCTGAGCGTCGTTTCTTGCTTCCATTCCAAAAGGGTTGCGCCATCATAGACTTGCGGAGGGTCCTTGGCTGCAGGTGAACGATTCGGGCGACAGATGAGGCAACTGGCGGACAAACTCCTCGCCGCCACACTTCTGGTGTCAGCTCTGCTTTTAACATCCGTCTCTTGCGCTCAGTCCACGCCAGCCGCCAGTCCGGACCCCGCCAGATTGCGGTCTGAGACGGTAGCGGTGTTCGACCGGTACGTGCGCCAGACCAACGAGCGCGATGAAATCGAGCTGAAGCGCGGCTCGGCTCTTTTGTGGATTGATTCGCTCCCCGAAACTCAGCGCTCAGAAGCCTACGCTGCCCTGAAGCGCGGTGAAGTGCAGATTCATCAGCTCAGCACGCCTGACAACGGCAAGCCCATCGTTTGCCCTGGCGGGATGATTCATCACTGGGTAGGCGTGGTTTTCATCACTGGCGCGAAGCTGGACGACGTGCTCGCCGTCCTCGAGGACTACGATCACCAGTCAACTTATTATTCGCCGGACGTGGAACGCTCGAAGATCGAATCGCGAGACGGCGACCACTTCCGAGTGTTCCTTCGCTTCCATCGACACAAAGTGATCACCGTGGTGCTCGATACCGAGCATGAAGTGCACTACTTTCACGATGCTCCCGCACGCGCCCACAGCCGCAGTTCCGCGGTGCGCATCGCCGAAGTGGAAAATCCCGGCAAGAGCTACGAACGCGAAAAGCGGCCGGGCGATGACGGCGGTTTTCTGTGGCGTATGGAAACCTGGTGGCGGATGGAAGAACGCGACGGCGGCGTTTACGTGCAGAGCGAAGCAGCTTCCCTCACTCGCGATATTCCCACCGGTCTTGGCTGGCTGGTCGGCCCTTTCGTTACCAGCATTCCGAAGGAAACGCTAGCTTTCACGCTAGACGCCACACGAAAAGCCGTCATGGCAAGGCCGAGGAGTAACCCTAAGGCAGAGATCACACGCTAACCGGTCGGATCACTTCTCGTCTAGGCATCTCTGAGGAGCTCCCATAGCACAGCCGCATTGCGATTCCAGTCCCATTCGAGAATCGTACTTGCAGCTGCTTCGCCAATCCTGCGCCGCAGATCTGGCTCCGCCTGAAGGCGCTTAATCAGCTGGCTGAGATCTTGCATGTCGCGCGGATCGCGAAGAACAAAACCATTGGCACCGTCGTGAATACAGTCGGCGACGCCCGCACAGACAGATGTAACCACAGGCAAGCCGCACGCCATGGCTTCGGCCACGGGAAGTCCGAAGGAATCTTCCCGGCTCGGGCTAACGTAAACGTCCGCCGCGGCGTAAAATTCGAGCACATCAGGACTTGAAACTTCCCAGCGACAGCGGTCAGCTACACCAAGCTTGATGGCGTGATCACGGAAGGAATCCGTATTGTCGTTACCAACCACCAGCAATCTCATCGGCAACGTGGGAAGAGCCGCTATCGCTTTCAAAATGGTTAGTAGGCCTTTGTTGCGCCAGTCGTTGCCAATGAGAAGCAGAACGAAATCCTCGTCCCGAAAACCTCGCCGTTGCCGGGCTTCCACGCGCCGCGCGAGTCTGGCCACCACAGAAAAATGCTTCGTGTCCACCCCATTTGGGATGACGGAAACATCTTTCCGATGGAAGTATTCGTTCAAAAGGCCCGCTGTGCGCTTCGAAACCGTCCCAAGTGCGATTTTAGGATCCGTGTAAATCCGGCGTTCTAGAGTGGTGAGCAGTCCGTAGTAAGCTCTACGGTGAACCCGGCGAAAAAAGCCGGCATGCACGCTGGAATCCTCATCCTCTTCGCGCGCGAGTTCCTTCAATCGATGAAACAGCGCGTGAACGATCACCACATCTGGATGGAGGCAATTAATTCCGGGCGACAAAACAAGATCGTACGCGACACCGCTAAATGTCGTGTGCCACCTTCGCAGAAATCCGTTCAAGAACATCCAAACGAGAAACTGCCCCAGATGCGGCCCTGGAATGCTCGGAACCTTATGCCAGAAGATGGCGCCCGACTTGGTAGAACGCGCCAATCTCGCCGATCGCCGATCGCTAAGGTGAAGGTCTTCGACGCGCTGCGCATAAAGATGTATCTCGCAGCCGTAATCCCCGGCGAGCCGCTCGAGCAATTCTGCAAGCGCGCGCTCCGTGCCATGGCGGCGATCGACAAACGGCGAAACGACCGCGAGCCTCAAGTCAGCGTATCCATCGGCGCGCAGGTAGATTTGCGGGGGCGTGAGCCGCGTACTGCGCAAAATGCGCAATGGTAGGAAGCCGGAACAACAAACCCAGCAGCGGCCAAAGGTACGTATTCAAATGCAAATCCTCGTAAGACTGAATCCCGCCAAACGTTGCAGGAAATAGCAAAAGAAAGCGTACCAGAAAATCACGAAGCCGAGCGGAACCAGGGGCAACCTTTCAACTCTTTGACCACCTTCGCTGCGAGCTTACCCTTCTAGTCTTTACAACCTCAGCTAACTCCCGGAGAGTCGGGTAACCGGACGTGCCGCTGGCTCCCGGCCGGAAAGCCGGATGGGCCAATAAATTGTCGTAAAATAAGCTGGCGACGCGAAGTCTCGGGGTATGTCGCCCCAATATGCGACATGAGGGCCTATGCCGCTCGAAAAGAGGCAGATTTTCCCGAATCGATTTCGATACGTGTGTGATTCCTGTTCATTCGGCTGGCCCAGGACACCCGTGAAAGAAAGCGAGTTGCCGCCTCCTCCTACCCACTCCTGCCCAATTCAGAACCGGCCAGAGCTGAAGGCAGTCCTCGAAGAACAAGGAACGACCGCCAATGGGAGCACGAAACCTAAGCCTGTGGCCGTCTGCACGCGATGCGGCGCTGTTTCATACGCTCCAAACCGCATTAACGGTCAGTGTGAACAGATGATTGCAGGGAAGAGATGCGTCGGAGTGAATGGAAGCGCTCTCAGGGGTGACAATTGGAAACAATGTGTTGCATGCGCGGGTGCAGGGAGCAGAGGAACGACTCGTTGCGGCCCTTGCGACGGCGCAGGATGGGTGTACGCCCGCAACAGTGGACGGCGCTAGAAAACGCGAAGCCTAGAGCCAACATCGGCTATCGGCCGATTAGAGGAGCTTGGCTGCAGGTCAGCTTGAAATCCCGCTGCCGCGTTGCCATACTCCGATTTGCGATGTGCCCGATATTGCAAAAGCTTGAGTTGGCAATCCGTTCAGGGGAAGCCGAAGGACAGTACAGGCATTTCGTTAGGAGAAACTATCTGGACGGTACGGATTGCATGGAGGATGACGCTTTTCTGGCTTTTGCAGACCAAGCAGTTGCTGAGGCCGAGATGAGAACAACTGAAGCTCGCTTCGCATTAGATGAGCACACGGCCCATTGCCGATTTTGCCTGATGGCTACATCAAACTGATTGGTCTAGCCGTTTCATCAACATAACGGGAGATGCCTAAATTTTGGGCTAAGTCCCGACTGGAATTACTCTTTCAAGGAGTTGGGGTCGGAAGTGTTCTTTGGCGATTTCCGATTGAGAAAAGCTATGAGTTTCTGAGCGGCAGGGGGGACGGCGACGACACCCTTGAAAATGATGGCTTCCGCTGACACATTTCCTCCGTAGACGCGCTCGTTGGCATCGTCGTCGGG
>DATEWL010000651.1:0-3230 GCA_035258025.1 Candidatus Acidiferrum sp.
ACAAAAAGGCCGGAGCGCAGCCGGTCTTCTGGCACATAGACCAATCCCTGCCGCATCGCGCTGCGTGGGCCGGAAAAGCTCAGCGGTTTTCCGGATATGTGTAGTTCCCCGCGATCAAAATGGCGTAGACCGACGAGCGACTCGGCAAATTCCGTGCGTCCTGATCCCGTCAAGCCGGTGAGCACAGTGATCTCTCCGGAGCTCAAGGTCACCGAGATGTTGCTGAATTCTCCGCGGCGAGTCGCATTACGCACTGTCAGCATGTCTCGCTGTACGCTTTTCCGCATTTCGTCTTTGGCTGAACCTGGATTGGCTGCAATCGTCTCCTCGGCCTCGCCGAACATGGCTCGCGCCAATGCGTTTCCGCTAACCTCTGCTGGAGTGGCGGAAAGCGTGACGGCGCCGTCGCGCAAAACCAGGTAACGGTCTGCGATTCGCCGCACGTCGGAAAGACGGTGGCTGACAAAAATCACGCCGACGCCGCCGGCGGCCAGGTTGCGCAGATACGCGAGCAGGTGATCGGTGTCTTGCAGGGATAGCGCGGCTGTAGGTTCATCGAGAATGAGGATTCGCGAATCGTAAGTAAGCGCGCGAGCGATGGCCACGCGTTGCCTCATAGCGAGGGGAAGATCTTCCACGTTGCGGTCGAGACACGCCAGAAGCGGAGAATTCGTCTCGATGCGCTCCAGACTCGCAGCGGCGGCGCGTTTTGAAGCACGAAATGAATAACTGACACGACCGGCGGGTTCTCCTGCGATATTTTCCGCCACCGTGAGTTTGGGAAAAAGGCTCAGGTCCTGATAAATTACAGCGATCCCGGCTGCACGTGCGTCGCGCACTCCGACCGAAAGCGCTTTTCCTTTCACCCTGATCTCGCCAGAATCTTGCCGCGTTGAGCCGGCGAGAATCTTCACCAGGGTCGACTTTCCGGCGCCGTTGTGTCCCATGAGGGCGAGAATCTCTCCGGCTTGAAGAGATGCGGAGACGTCACGCAGGGCCGCCGTCGCGCCGTAATGTTTCCAGATACCGTTGATCTCCAGCAATGAGGAAGGAGGCATATGAAGGCCGCAAGCGGGCAGAGAATTTGCGAACCAGACCGCCGCCGGATGATACTCGATGAGAGTTCAGCGAGGCAATGTTTTGGCGATGTTCAGAAGCGTGCGTTCTCGCTGACGACTGTTGCGTCATGTAAGATAACTAGGTTCGATTGCGCTGGAATCGGTGTCGCTGCGCTTATTGCAATTCCAACTGGAGGAGTTCATGGGTGCTTCCTGGCCCGCAGTGCCCGAACTGCGCTATCTGAAGGATCTGTGGGATGCGGAGCTGGCCGCGAAATTTGATGAGCCGGAATTGCTTCGCTATCGCTCGAATCTATTGGGAGCCGACCTTCGCATAACAAATTTTGGCGGCGGAAACACCAGCTCCAAAATTGTGGAGACCGATCCTGTAAGCGGCACTGCCACTGACGTTCTGTGGGTAAAAGGGAGTGGCGGCGACCTCGGAAGTATCCAGCGCGGCGGGTTTGCCACTCTCTTCCTCGACAAGCTAGTGAGCCTCAAGAGCCGCTACCGCGGCGTTGCCCATGAAGACGAGATGGTGGATTTTTATCCGCTCTGCTCCTTCGGCAAGAACAGCGTGGCTGCTTCCATCGACACTTCTTTGCATGCGTTTCTGCCGTTTCGTCATGTGGACCATCTTCATCCTGACTGGGGCATCGCACTGGCAGCGACCGCGAACGGTCTCGAACGCCTTGAGGAATTCAATCGCCGATTCAATCACAAAATCGTGTGGGTTCCGTGGCAGCGTCCGGGATTTGAGCTTGGCCTTATGATAGAGGATGCCGCGAAGACGCATTCCGATTGCGATGGCATCGTACTGGGTGGACACGGACTATTCACTTGGGGCGACACACAGCGCGATTGCTATCTCAATACAATTAGGATCATCGATCAGATCGGCCAGTTCGTGCTTGGCCAGGCCGAGGGCAAAACCAGTTCTGTTTTCGGTGGCCAGCGTTATGCGACCCGTGCAGATCGCGAAGAGCTTGCCGGCAGTATCTTTCCCATGATTCGTGGGCTGGTATCCGGCGAGAAGCGCTTGATTGGAAATTACAATGCCCTGCCGGAAGTGCTGCAGTTTGTGAATTCGAATTGGGCGGCGGAGTTGGCGCATTTGGGAACCAGTTGTCCCGATCATTTCATACGCACGAAGATTCGCCCGTTATTCGTCGACTGGAATCCCGCGGGTGATATTGCAGGGTTTCATGGCTCCATCCTACCGGCCATCAATGAATATCGCGAAGAATATCGGCTTTATTACAGTAGGCATGCAACTGGTGAATCTCCCGGCATTCGCGATCCCAACCCCACCGTCGTGCTCGTTCCGGGCCTGGGAATGTTTAGCTTCGGCAAGAGCAAGACCGAGGCGCGGATCACCGGGGAGTTCTACGTAAACGCTATACATGTGATGGAAGGTGCTACGGCGCTCGACGCCGGAAACCCGCCGGCCGGCGTGCCACAGGCGGGCCCAGCGGCTCCACACTCGGCGTTTACCGTGAAGCATAACTATGTCGCACTGCCGCCTTCGGAAGCGTTTCGCATCGAATACTGGGCGCTGGAGGAAGCAAAACTGCGGCGTCAGCCGCCGGAGAAAGAGTTCAGCCGCCTAGTCTTCGTCATCGTTGGCGGAGGAAGCGGGATCGGACGCGCAGCAGCGTTGCAAGCGGCACAGCGTGGCGCGCATGTTGTGGTCGCCGACCGCGATCTTCAGGCCGCGCAGAGCGTCGCAAAGGAGGTCGCGGCATTTTGCAGCAAGGAGAATGTTTTTGTGCTGGCGCTCGATATTCGCGACCGAGAATCCATTCGCCGTGGATTGCATGCGGTAGTTGCTGCTTTCGGCGGCTTCGATTGTCTGATCAACACCGCAGCATTGTTTCCGTCCTCTCCTGATGGGCGGATTTCAGATGAGCAGTGGCACAGCACACTCGATCTGAACGTCACGGCGAACTACTTGCTGGCCGACGAGGCTGCCGCGATTTTTGCCAAGCAAGATCTCGCTGCATCACTAATCTTCACAAGCTCGGCCAACGCCGTGGTTTCCAAACGCGGCAGCGAAGCTTACGACGTTAGCAAAGCGGCGGTGAGCCACCTGATACGGGAACTGGCTGTCTCGCTCTCGCCGCTGATTCGTGTGAATGGCGTCAGTCCAGCGGCGGTGGTCAAAGGCTCGAC
>DATEWL010000652.1:0-5668 GCA_035258025.1 Candidatus Acidiferrum sp.
CGGAGCAAAACAAAAGATCACATCAACCGGTATCGATCGCATCATTACCGTCGAAGAGGGGAAGAACGGCGTAGGAGGCAGCAGGCAATAAATAGGCAACAGTGGCTCAGCCTGAATCGCTTTCGGCGGGCTGGCCGTTCAGGGGTTCTGATTCACGGGAACATTGGTGTTCGGTATAACTTCGAGAGCGCTGCGATTCAGCAGGTAAGCATCTGCCTCGACGGAACCGGCAGGACCATCGTGAGTGAACGTCGTTGACGCGAGGGCTTCCAGCGGAATATTCACATCCTTGCCAGCCCCAACGCTTTCACACACAGTGCTCTTCGCAGGTATGGACAGCGTCAGGGATGCCGGCTGGAGTGCTTTTCCCGGCACCGGAGTTGCGTTTAAAACCCCCGTGATCAGCAAGTCGGTTGTGTTTGTAAAACAATAGGATTCTTTGGGCGCGCGGACTTCCTCCGTGCTATCCGTCGAAAAAATCTTGAAATTGCTGAAGCTGTGGCGGCGATAGAAGCGGCGGCCATTCCACTCGACATAAAGTTCAGCCGTTTGCGGGAGCCAAAGCTGCTGATTGCGCGTGCGGAATTTGACCGAAGCAAATTCGATGGCAATATGCTCGCGCGTGAGATGGATCTTCTCGACAGGCTTGAGCAAGTCCGATTCGAGGCGGAGCACTTGATACGTGCTGGCATCGATCCAGGCGCGGCCAGTCAGCTGGAGTGGGTAACTGAAACCGTTGATGACATACGAGCGGAAGGGATTGAGGTCGTTTTTCTTCTCTTCGAATTGAACCAGCCAGGTTGGGTGGCCTTTCCATTCGCCGAGTCCTTCGCAGGTAAAATGGAATCCCGGCGCCAGCAACGGGTGAAAGATTAGGCCATGTTCAGACAAATTTGCGGTGCGAATTCCCGAGGGGAACTGTTGAGCACGGACGATGCCGCCGTTGCGATATTCCTGCATTTGAAAACCGCCCTGCGCATCGTGTGAGACGGTGACGACGTAGTCAAAGGAGCGGACATCGGCAGCGCCAGGAACCCCAGCCGCGCTGAGTTTGTAATGTTCCACACGTTCCGAGGCATCGAATTTTTGCAGCGTGCTCAGAAGCTGCTCGGCGCGCTGGCCGGCCCCGTGCAAAACCGTCGGGAGAGAGCACGGGACATCGACGGCGACCTGCGGCACGAATTCATCCACGCGCATGGGTATCACGGAGTTTGGGTCGGGAGGAGAAGCAGGCTGGCGTTCTGAAACGGCTGACGCCTCAGCCGTCGCCGCGGCTGTTGCCGCCGGGGGCGTGGTCACTGCCGAGGCGGCAGCGGGTACCGTCGCAGGCTCGGGAACCGGTGGGGCAGCGGCGGCCAGCGCAGCAGGTGCGACCCCGCTCGCACTCGCGGGTTCCACGGTAAGCCCGTCAACAGGAGTAAAATTAGAAATAGTGGCAGGAGCCGGGGCAGCCGCCTCAATGGGAGTTTCCGCCGGTCCCGCGACAGGCGCCGTTTGGGAGGATGGGCCTGGATTGCCGCCTGAGGATTGCACTGCCTTCTGAACCTGCTCCTGCATTCTGCGGACACGGTCGGCGGTGGCGCCGTCTGGCGTCAGCTTCAGGTAGCTTTGTGTATCGCTCAGAGCTGCGGGAAAGTCGTTCGTGCGGACATGGAGATTGTAAAGCAGCAGATAGATCTGGGGATTCTCCGGCTTTAAATCGCGAGCTGCGGACGCGCAGGTTATGGCTTCCTTAAAACGCTGCTGCCCGGAGAGCGCAACGGCCAATTCGAATTGGCCGCGCCAGGACGAAGCATCGACGGCAATCGCTTTGCGTAGAAGAGGCTCGGCGTCGGAAAAGCGTTTCTGGGCGTTGAACATCGCGGCGAGGTCAACCATCGCCTGCGGATACTTTTCTGCGCTCAAATCGATAGACTTTCGCAGCGCCGTCTCCGCCGCCGCTGCATCGCCCATTCTATTTTGCGCCAGCCCCATAGCCGCGTAGGCTTCGTAGTAGGTTGGATACTTGGCGATGGCTCGCGCAAATTCAGCAACGGCGCCGCGATAGTCGGACTTATCCACGATGAGTTGAACGCCTTTCGCGAACAATTCCCGCGCTTTGGGCGGAACACTCAGCTCGTGCTGGGAAATTGAATTTACAGACTTGGGCCCGGACTCGCCGCTCGCCGCCCGTAAGAGTATGTCTTTGTAGACGTGTCCCGACCCATCTGGCCGTATATACTCGCGCAAAGGCGCGTAGCCTTCGTGCTGAACCGCTAGGTAGCAATCGCCGGGTATATCATCAAACTCATACATTCCATTCCCGTCCGAATAGGCGAATCCGATCGGGGTGCCCATGGCATTCTGCAGCTCAAGGTGAGCCTCGCTGATAATATGGCCTGAGCCTTCCTCGCGAATGTAACCGGACAGGATCTTCTTTATAGGTTCTTGTTGCGCAAGGCATGGGAGGGGAGCCAAGAGCAGAAGAGTGAACAACACACGTGCTGACCGTCGCCGCATAAGCCAATTCCCTGCAGAGATGATAGCAGGAGGGAACGCACAGCACCACGATACTCTAACGTGAAAAATGACAGGCCTCCGCCTCGTCTAGGCGCTCCATTGGACGACAGTGTAGGAACGTGGCGGCAGTTCGAGGGTCGTGCGTCCTCCAGCGGTCGAAGGTTTTTCGGCCTTTTGCGGCGCCACGCGCGCCGGCGCATCGAATGTGTTCGCCACTTTCAGATCGCTGCCGGTAAGGACCACAGCGTCACCGGCGCGCGGGGAGGAACCTTCCCACACGATTTCCACTTGATGAGGTTTCGCCAAATCGCGATTCAGCAGGAACAGCGCGATCTTTCCGGTGTCGGCTTGGTGCGTCGCGGACGCATCCACGTAGCTGACCGCTCCCATGCCGGAGACATCGTAGGTCGGCGATTCCACCAAAAGCTCCAGCGCCGAACCGCGAGCGAACTCGAGCGCCCAGCTGTACGGATAATAGATCGTTTGCCTTAGCAGACCATTCGCGTTGGTCATGATCGGCGCGATGACATTGACGAGCTGCGCCAGGCATGCAAGTTGCACGCGGTCTGCTTTGCGAATCAATGAATTGATGAGGCCTCCGACCAGCAGCGCGTCTTCGAGGTTATAGACTTCCTCCAATAGATGTGGCGCACTTTGCCTGTGACCATTCACGGCATCGCCGGTGCGGGCGCGGTACCAGACGTTCCATTCGTCGAAGCTCAGCCACAGCTTTTTCGGCGAGCGTTTGTGCCCGCGGACCATGTCGCACACCGCGGCTACTTCGTCGATTTGCCGCTCCATGCTCAGGTTCATCGCCAGGAATTTCGAACTGTCTCCGCCTGTTTCTTCCGCGTTGGTGAAATAGCGATGCAGGGAAATGGCATCGACGTACTCGTAGCACTGCTCCAGAACTTCGCGGTCCCATTCCAGATACGTCGGCATACCGGGGCCGCTCGAACCGCACGCGATGAGCTTTAGCGAAGGGTCGACGTAGCGCATCTGTCGCGCGGCGTCTTGGGCCTTCAAACCGTACTCCGTTGCCGTCATGTGGCCGATTTGCCAGGGGCCGTCCATTTCATTGCCGAGGCACCACTTTTGGACTTTGTAAGGTTCCGCGATTCCGTTTTTGCGCCGCAGGTCGCTCCAACGAGTGCCTTTGTCCAAGTTGCAATATTCCACCAGCGCGGCCGCTTGCTCCGCGGTCCCCGTGCCAAGATTCAAACCCAGCAGAGGCTCAGTGCCCACGAGACGGCACCACGTGAGAAACTCATCGGTTCCAAACTCGTTCGAATTCATCGAATTCCACGCTTTGTCCAACACCGCCGGGCGGCTTGCTTTGGGGCCAACTCCGTCGAG
The DNA here is from genome assembly GCA_035258025.1 of Candidatus Acidiferrum sp. Taxonomy (GTDB): domain Bacteria; phylum Acidobacteriota; class Terriglobia; order Acidiferrales; family UBA7541; genus Acidiferrum. The sequence goes on from DATEWL010000652.1 coordinate 3,856, forward strand.
CCAGTTGTATCCGGATACAAAATTTCCGCCGGGGTAGCGGATGATGGGAACGCCGAGTTTCCTTATCTCGTCGAGAACATCCTTGCGAAAGCCGTTCGAATCCGAAAGCTTGGACTGCGGATCGTAGATCCCCTCGTAGATGGCGCGGCCGAGATGCTCGAGGAAGGACCCAAACACTTCCCTTTTAACGAGAGCAATCGTCCGCCGGGAATCGGCATAGATTCGGATGGGCTGGCTCGCATTCGACGAAGCCGACTGGCCAAATAGAGTCCGCCCTAATGCCATGTTTGCGCCCACTGCCATTCCCGCTTTAGACGCATCCTGAAGAAAGTGCCGCCGAGAGACTGAACGCATTTGGAAAGCTCCTCAGCAAACTCAAATAAACTATGACAAGTTCGATTTCAATTCGAGCAGCATCAGCCCCGGGTACGTCTAATTGTCCGCGATGCCCAACTCCGCAATCAGGCCGGCGGTGATTGTACTCCCCAAGTCAACGGCCAGCGCAAGCGCACGATTCTACGGCGCAAACCGTCCAAGCCGATTGTTCTTTTCCTCCGTTTCATTAAATCGTGTTAAGGTACGCGGTCCGCGCGCCCCGTATCCTAAATCGCTTTCCAGGGGTGGAGGCTTAGGATAGGTGCACGGAACTGCTGAAACTAATCGGCCATTTGGTGGGAGTTCGATGTTTGATCTTGCGTGGCAGCGCGGGACCAACGCTGAAGCACGCGTTGCCAGCGGCGCGCGGAATGGCGGAGTGCGTTAGATGAGCAAGGAGAAACACGGAATCCACCGAATCGCCGAAATGGCGAAAGTTTCCATCGGTACCGTTGATCGCGCGTTGCACGGACGCGGCGGCATCAAGGAAGCCACTCGCAAGCGCATTCTGCAGATCGCCCAGCAAATCGGTTATTCCCCGAATCTTGCAGCGCGCGCTCTTTCGGTTGCAAAATCCCGCGTGCGTATCGGTGTGTGCATCCCCAAGGAAATTCATTTTTTCTACGACCAACTTTGGGGGGGAGTCCTGGACGAAGAGCATCATCTCGAGCAGCTCGGCGTTGAATTCGAAAACCGTCCCGTGCAAACCCTCGGGGAAGGCGACATCGAGGTTTTCAAGGAACTAGTGGAGAGCCGCGTCGATGGAATCGTTCTCACCGCCGGAAGCCCAAAGGAATTGACGCCCCTGATCAACGAGGCCGAGGAAAAAGGCGTACGCGTCGTTTGCGTTTCTACGGATGCTCCGGAGAGCCACCGTTCGAGCATCGTCTGTGTCGAGCCGCACTTGAACGGCTGCCTGGCCGGCGAACTGATGGGCAAGTGTGTGCCGCCGGGTTCCAAAGTAGCCGTCGTCGCCGGAATGCTCTCGACCGAAGATCACCGCAAGAAAACAGACGGCTTTTCCGAAGGATTTCTGCGGCAATGCCCCGAGGGTAGAATCGTCAGCGTGGTGGAAGGCCACGAGGATGAGAGCGAGAGTTTTCAAAAAACGTCGGATCTTCTCCGGCGCTTCCCCACACTCGACGGACTTTATGTCAACACGGTCAACTGTCTACCTGTTTGCCGCGCCCTCGGTACGCGCGGTTTCGAAGGAAAAGTAAAGCTGATCACCACGGACCTCTTCGCCGAAATGGCTCCGTACTTTCAAAAAGGCATCATCACCGCTTCGATTTATCAGCACCCTTACCGCCAAGGTCAGATCGCCGTGCGTCTCCTCGCCGATAACCTCACCAACAAAGTTCACCTCCCTCCGGCGGCACATCTCAGCCCCGGAGTCGTGATGTCCACAAACCTGCACCTCTTCCGCGAAATGCGCCAG